>UQRW01000003.1 GCA_900543515.1 uncultured Collinsella sp. | reverse complement strand
AGCACTTAATGTGCTTTCCGTCTTGCGCAGGACTGTAGAGCAGCAAACTTAACCCGCCCCGGCTCCCGATGGCCCCAGACCGACGGGATAGACCGTTCAGATGGGGCTTTGATGCATGGGTGGTCTGTTGGTGGGCAAATGGGTATGATGCTGTAGTTACTGCATCGACTCTGTGATGCATGTTTGTACGTTCCCGGCGGTCGGTTTGCCAGAAGCGCCCCGTCGGTTGTTCCAGACCCGTTTCGAAGAAAGGAAACCACACGAACCTATGGCAGCTAAAAAATCATCTCCCTTGAAGATCATCCCGCTCGGCGGCCTTGACGGCATCGGCAAGAACATGACGGTCTTCGAGTGCGGCGACGACATGGTGCTCGTCGACGCCGGCCTCATGTTCCCCGACGACTCCCAGCCCGGTATCGACCTGGTGCTTCCCGACTACACCTATGTCCTGGAGAACGAGGAGAAGCTCCGCGGCATCATCGTCACCCATGGCCACGAGGACCACACCGGTTCGCTTCCGTACCTGCTGCAGGACCTCAACAACAAGGTGCCCATCTTCTCGAGCAAGCTGACGCTCGGTTTTATCGAGGGTAAGCTCTCCGAGTTCCGCATTCGCGCGCCCAAGTTCCGTGAGGTCAAGGGCGGCAGCCACGTCAATCTCGGTGGCATCTCGCTCGATTTCTTCTCCATGACGCACTCCATCCCCGGCGCTCTGGGCGTGTTCATTCGCACCAATCAGGGCACCGTCATGCACACGGGCGATTTTAAGCTCGACCAGACGCCCATCGATGGCGTCACGCCCGACTATGCCGCCATCAGCCGCTTTGCTAAACAGGGCATCGACCTGCTGCTTTCCGACTCCACCAACGCCACGGTTCCGGGCTTTACCAAGTCCGAGGCCGAAGTCGGCCCCAACCTGCTGCACGCCATCAAGAACGCCCCGGGCCGCGTGTTCGTCGCGTCGTTCTCGAGCCACATCCATCGCCTACAGCAGATTTGCGACGCCGCTCGCAAGTGCGGCCGCAAGGTCGTCGTGACCGGACGCTCCATGCTCACCAACACCCGCGTGGCGCGCGAGCTGGGCTACCTCAACATCGACGATGCCGATATCCTCGATGCCTTCGATATCGATAACCTGCCTGACGATAAGATCGTCGTCATGTGCACCGGTTCGCAGGGCGAGCCGCTGTCGGCCCTGTCCCGCATGGCTAACGGCGAGCACAAGACGCTCTCCATCCACGAGGGCGATACCGTCATTCTTTCGGCAACTCCCGTTCCCGGCAACGAGAAGGCCGTCCAGCAGGTCGTCAACAGCCTGGCCAAGCTCGGCTGCGACGTCTGGGATAAGAATCGCGCACTCGTTCATGTCTCGGGCCACGGCAGCCAGGAGGAGCTCAAGCTTCTGATGGCCATGGCCAAGCCTACCTACTTTATGCCGGTTCACGGCGAAGCCGTGCATCTGCGCGCCCATGCCCAGCTTGCCCGTAAGATGGGCATCAAGGACGATCACATCTTTATCCTCGACAACGGTGACACGCTCGAGATGCGCGGTGGTATCGTAAAGCGCGGTACGCCCGTCGAGTCCGGCGTCGTCTATGTCGACGGTCTGCGCATCGGTGACACCGATCCCATCGTCCTGCGCGATCGCCAAAAGCTCGCCAACGACGGTATGGTCACGGCCGTTGCCATCGTCTCGCTCAAGCACAAGAAGATCGAGGCTATCGAGTTCTCGGGCCGCGGCGTTTCGTTTGCCATCGACGATCAGTTCTCCGAGGATGCCTCCGCAGCCATCATGAAGACGATCGAGAAGGGCAAGTTTAGCTTTACCAGCAGCGGCTCCGATGCCATTCGCAAAGCCGTGCGCGATTCGCTCTCCAACTTTATCTGGAGCCGTACGCGCACTCGCCCGATGATCATCCCGGTCGTCATGGAGGTTTAGTTTGGCGCGCGGATCTGCACAAAACGCCAAAGGCAATAAGGCCAACAACCAACCGGCATCTGCGAAGGGTGCCGGTTCCCATCTGCGTGCCAATAAGGGCCACGAGTCCGAGTTCGATGAGTTCGAGCCCCTGGTCGAGCCTTCGGCCAATCGCGATATCGCCGGCGTGGTCATTGCCGTTTTGGCGATTGCATCCTTCATTGCCGTGATTTCGCCGGCAACGGCGCCCGTGACGGCTGCTGTCGCCGGCTTCTATCACCTCGGCTTTGGCCTGGGCGCTTACGTGCTGCCGATCGTCATCTTGCTGTTCGCCGCCACGCTCTTTTTGGGTGAGGACTCGCCGCTCAACATTCGCTCGGTCGCGGGCGGCGCCGTGGTCTTTGTGGCCATTGTCTCTATCCTGTCGCTGATGGTGCCGGGCACGAGCGATTCGTGTGACCTCATGTTTACGCCGCAGAACCTTTCCGCCTCGGGCGGCTACATTGGCGCCTTTATCGCAAGTACCTTGCAAAACGCCCTGGGTAAACCTATTGCCATGGTTGTCTTGCTGGGCCTTGTCGTCGTTGGCCTGGTCATTATCGGCTTCTCGGTGGGCGGCGTTTTGCGCTCCGCACGCGATCGCGCCGCCGATTTTGCCGAGCGCCGTCGTGCCGATGTCAATGCGAGCCCGTGGGGCGACGAAGAGGCCCTGTCGGTTCCCGGCGTCGCCCGTCCGCACCTGAGCATCCTGCGTCAGAAGGGAACTGACGCCGCCGTGACCACGGTCATGGGTGGCGATGTCGATTCGGTTTTGGATGACGACGAGGACGATGACCCGTTTGTCGATGTGTCCGAGACCGTGGAGGCCGAGCGAGCCAAGACCACGTTGCTGCCGCGCCGCCATACCAAGAAGGGCAAGGCCGCGCCCAAGCTCAACACGAGCGAGCCCGACCCGTCTTGGTCCGATAGCGAAATCGAACTCACCGAGGGCGATGACGAGGACGACGAGGCTCCGCTCGAGACCGCCAAGACAACCTTACTGCCGCGTCGCCGTGCCAAGGCAGGACAGGTCACCGGACAGTTTTCGATGGAAGACGATCCGGACAAGGCTGACGAGTCCGAGCCGCCGTTTGCCGTGAATCCCGTTTCGGCAGCTCCGCAGATCCCTGACTTCCTAAAGCATCCCAAGGTTTCCGATGCCTCCGCCCCCACGGCTTCCGCTGCTTCTGTTGCAACCGGCGATGGGGGAGCGGACGGTACCAATGCCGATGCCGAGGGCGACCAAGAGGACGGCCTCAAGCTCCCGCCGCTCGAAATCCTGCATGCCAACCCGCAGTCGGCGTCCTCCGCGTCTTCTGACAAGGAGCTGGAACAGACTGCCGAGTCGCTGCAGTCCACCTTGCTTGAGTTTGGCCGTAGCGCCCGCGTCGTCGGCTGGATTGCCGGCCCCACGGTCACGACCTTTAAGCTGCAGCCCGGTGAGGGCGAGCGCGTGAGTAAGATCTCGAGCCTCGAGGACGATATCGCGCTTTCGCTTGCCGCCCAGTCGGTGCGCATTTTTGCGCCGATTCCCGGCACCTCGCTTGTGGGTATCGAGATCCCCAATCGCAAGCGTCAGAACGTCAACCTGGGCGACGTGCTTCCCTATGTGAAGGGCGGTCCGCTCGAGCTTGCCATCGGTCGCGATGCCGAGGGCACGCCGGTTGTCGCCGACCTCGCCAAGATGCCCCATCTGCTGATCGCCGGCACCACCGGTTCGGGTAAGTCGGTCATGATCAACTCCATCATCACGACCTTGCTCATGCGCGCCCTTCCCGAGGACGTTCGCCTTATCATGGTCGACCCCAAGCGCGTCGAGCTTGCGGGCTATAACGGCCTGCCGCATCTCTATGTGCCCGTGGTGACCGAGCCCAAGCAGGCTGCCAGTGCGCTGCAGTGGGCCGTGTCCGAGATGGAGCGTCGCCTGAAGGTCTTCGAGCGCCTCAACGTTCGCAAGATTTCGACCTATAACGAAAAGCAGGCCGCCGGCGAGTTCGAGCATTACGATAACCCGCCGCAAAAGATGCCCTATCTGGTCATCATCATCGACGAGCTTTCGGACCTGATGATGGTAGCCGGCAAGGATGTCGAGGCCTCGATCGTCCGTATCGCCCAGCTGGGCCGTGCCGCTGGTATTCACCTTATCGTGGCTACGCAGCGCCCCAGCTCCAACGTGGTGACGGGCCTTATCAAGGCCAACATCACCAATCGTATTGCCTTTAACGTGGCTACGGGCATCGATTCCCGCGTCATTATCGACCAGATGGGCGCCGAAAAGCTTACTGGTTTGGGCGACATGCTGTTCTCCAAAGTCGACTGGGGTAAGCCCCGCCGTATCCAGGGCTGCTTTGTTTCGGACGACGAGATCAACGAGATCGTCGAGTTCGTTAAGTCGCAAAGCGAGCCCGACTACCATGAGGAGATTCTCTCTGCCGTGGCGCCCGCTTCCATGTCCATGGCTGGTGGCGGCGTTGTTCGCACGGGCGTTGCCGAGCCGCAAGATGACGACCCTCTTATCTGGGAGGCCGCCCATATTGTGGTGGAATCGCAGCTGGGCTCCACATCTGGGCTGCAACGCCGCCTCAAGGTTGGCTATGCGCGCGCCGGGCGTATTATGGACATGCTGGAAGAAAAGGGTGTCGTCGGCCCGCCCGATGGTTCCAAGCCGCGCGAGGTCCTGCTGGACGAGGAGGGGCTCGCCGCGTTGGAGTCTGTCGACGCCGAGATGGCACGTGAAGATCGTGAGTTTGGAGGATTCTGATGGCTGCACGCTTTGGTGACATGCTGCTCGAGCAGCGTCGCCGGATGGGCCTTTCCATCCAGCAGGTCGCCAACACCATCAAAATCAGGCCGCAGATCATCGAGTTTTTCGAGACCGGTAACTTTGCATCGATGCCTCCGCGCGGCTATGCGCAGGGCATGATTTCGAGCTATGCTCGCTTTTTGGGGCTTAACCCGCGCGAGGTCGTCAACGCTTATTTTGATGACCTCATGGCATATGAACGCGAGACCTCGCAGCAGGGCGGTCGTTTTCAGGATGCTGCCGGCTACGTTAACTCGCGTTCGTCGGTCGATAACGGGCGCTTCCTGATGGTTCAGGGCGGTCGTTCGACCCGCTATGGACAGCGTCCTCAGCAGGCCGGTTATATTACTGAGACGGGTTCGGGCGAGGAGATTCGCTCACAGCGTGACCGGTTCCGCAGTACGCCGATGCCCGAGGACCGTGCACTTCCCGCTGCCCGCGGCGTGGCGCGTGACCCTCGTGCCGGCTACGGCGACGGCGGCTATTCCGATCGCGGTCACCGTGGTGTCTCCACCGGACGCTCTCGCGGTGGCTATGCGGATGCCGATACCACGCAGGTGACGCCGCGTCTTCGCTCTCAATCACAGCCGTATGGCCAGCGCTCTTCGGCTCCGCGTTCGGGCCAACGTGGCTATCAAGGCCGCGGTGAACTTGCGCCCCGCTCGGGTCAGCGCAGCCTTCAGGGCCAGGGCGGCTATCGCGGCCGTTCCGATAGCAATCGTGGTCGTATGCCTCAGGGAGGCGGCCGCAACAGTTCCAGTCGTGGACGCGGCGGATCACGTACTCCTCAAAACAACGGGCTCGATCCGCGTATCGTCTACGCCGGCATCGGTGCCGTGGTGTTGCTGCTGATTGTGCTCATCGTGGTGCTTCTGCGCGGCTGCGCTTCTTCGGCGCCCGAGAACACGCCCGAGACGCCCACTGCTACCAAGACTTCGACCAAGAAGTCTTCTAAGAAGACCGAAACGGTCGACGAGGACGAAGACACCGATGAGGCGACGGATGAGTCGACTGATTCGGACGCTACCAAGACGACGGCCAAGAAGGAAGAGAGCGAGGTCACGAAGGTCAAGGTCTCCGTTGCCAAGGGAAAGACCGCGTGGATTGAGGTCAAGGTCGACGGCAAGTCGGTCTATGGCGCCCAGGCGACTGGCCCCTTTGAGCAGGAGTATACGCCCGAGTCCTCGATCGAGATCACCACGTCCAAGCCTTCCGATGTCACCGTTACCAAGAACGGTGAAAAGGTCCGTTACGATACCAAGACCTCGGGCGTGGCGCGCGTGACGATCACCGTTCCCAAGAAGGAGACGTCTGATTCCGAGAATGGTGAAAGTTCTGATAGTACCGACACCACCGATGGTACCGATACCACCGACGGTACCGATGCCCAGTCCACGGATGGCGCCGATACCGCAACTGACGGTCAGACACCCACCGATTCTACCGACAATTCGTACGATAGCTACTAGGCCGCTCGTACGCGAAAGGAAACATCATGGCTAAAGATTCCAGCTTCGACGTCGTGTCCGAGGTCAACATGCAAGAGGTCGACAACGCCTTCCAGCAGACCACGCGCGAGATTTCCCAGCGCTATGACCTTAAGGATTCCGGCGCCACGATCGAGCTTTCGAAGGGCGACAAGCTCTTTACGATAAACGCCCCGGCCGACTTTGTCTCCAAACAGATTGTCGACGTGCTGAGCTCCAAGCTCATCAAGCGCGGCATCGACCTCAAGGCCGTCTCGTGGGATGCTCCGCAGGCGGCATCGGGCGGCACCGTGCGCGTGCTCGGCCATATCGTCGAGGGTATTGACCAGGCGACCGCCAAGAAGATCAACAAGGACATCAAGGATCAAAAGCTCAAGGTCAAGGTGACCATCGAGGCCGACAAGCTGCGTGTTTCCTCTGCTTCGAAGGACGCGTTGCAGACCGTGATCCAGTTCCTGCGCGACCAGGACTACGGCCAGCCGCTGCAGTTCACCAACTACCGCTAATATCAATCGAAAGGACTGCTCTCCAACATGGATACACCGTTGGGCTCCGTGCTCTACATCACCCTCGGGTGCGCTAAGAACGAGGTTGACACCGACCGCATGCGTTCTCTTTTGACCGCCGCAGGCTACGAGGAAGCATTCGACCCGCAGGATGCCGATATCGCCATCGTCAATACATGCTCGTTCCTCGCTTCCGCAACGTCCGAGAGCATCGAGACCACGCTCGAGCTCGCCAACGAGGTTCAGGACGGCGTTCGTTCTTGTCCCATCGTCATGTGCGGCTGCGTGCCGTCGCGCTATGGCGACGACCTGCCTGACGAGCTGCCCGAGGTCGCTGCCTTTGTGAAGGCCGACGAGGAGGACGGCATCGTGGCGGTCATCGATGGCGTGTTGGGTGTCGAGCGTGAGATCGCAGCCTATATTCCGCAGGTCAAGCGTACCGTCGAGGGTGCCGTTGCCTACGTCAAGATTTCTGATGGCTGCAACCGCTTCTGCAGCTTCTGCATGATCCCTTACATTCGCGGTCGCTATCATTCGCGTAATGCCGAGAGCATTATCTCCGAGGTGCGCGACCTGGTTGCCGGCGGTGTGCGCGAGATCGTGCTGATCGGCCAGGACACGGGCATTTGGGGTACCGACTTTGCCGACGAGGACGCCGCCGAGGGCTCGCCGCGCAATCTGGCGCAGCTGCTGCGCGCCGTCGCCGAGGCCGTGCGCCCGCACAACGTCTGGGTCCGCGTGCTCTATCTGCAGCCCGAGGGCATGACCGATGAGCTCATCGAGACGATTCGCGATACGCCCGAGGTCCTGCCCTATATCGATATCCCCGTGCAGCACTGCGACGCGCGCATCCTCAAGGCTATGCGTCGCTCCGGTTCGCGCCAGGAGCTCGAGGACCTGTTCCGCGATCTGCGTGAGCGCATCCCCGGCATCGTGATTCGCTCCACGGCTATGGTCGGCTTTCCGACCGAGACCGACGACGAGTTCCGCGATCTTATCGACTTTATGGACACCGTCGGGTTTGACTATACGAGCGTCTTTGCCTACTCGCAGGAGGAGGGCAGCCTGGCCGCTAAGATGGAGGGCCAGGTCGACGAAGAGGTTAAGCTCGAGCGCGCCCAGGAGGCCATTGACCTGGCCGAGTCGCTCGGTTTTGCCGCTACCGCCGCACATGTGGGCGAGCGCGCCCAGGTGATCGTCGACGGTATCGAAGAGACCGAGGACGGCGCCGAGCTGATCGGCCATGCCTGGTTCCAGGCGCCCGATTCCGATGGCGCGGTGCATCTGGACGCCAGCGAGGCGTCCGTGGGCGATATTCTGACTGTCGAGTTTACCGATAGCTTCTGCTATGAGCTTATCGGCCATGTTGTGGAGTAGGAGAGCGTCGTGGCTAACGAGAGCAATAAGGAACTGACGAGTGTCTGGACGCCCGCCAACATCGTGACGTGCGTTCGCATCGTCTTTATCCCGGTGTTCATGATCGTGTCGGCGCTTTCTCACACGAGTGTTGCCGGTACGGATTGGAGCACCTTCGACGGCCCGCTCGCCGCCGCTGCCTTCATTCTGTATGTGATCCTGTCGTGCACCGATAAGGTTGACGGTTATCTGGCGCGTTCGCGCAACGAGATCACCGACTTCGGTAAATTCTTGGACCCCATCGCCGACAAGCTGCTCGTGTTCTCGGCCCTGCTGCTGTTCTTGGATTTTGGCGCGGTGACCGTGTGGTCCGTGTTCATTATCCTGTTCCGTGAGCTTCTGGTGAGCGCCCTTCGCATGGTTGCGAGTGCGGCCGGTGTGGTCGTTGCGGCCGATAAGCTCGGCAAGTACAAGACGGCAACCACGATGGTCTCCATCTGCGGTTACCTGTGCGTTTTTGCGATGGCCGGCCTTCAGCTGGGGCCGGTGTCGCTGTTGCTCGGTGTCTATTCGGTGTCGCGCTTCCTGTATGCCGTTGCCGTTGTCTTGACCGTTATCTCGGGCGCCCAGTACTTCTGGAACTGCCGCAAGATCGTCTTTTCGGTCTAGGTCCTGGTGGGTATGACGGACTCTTTTGAGCAGATTTCCGCACATAACGAGGAGCTGGCGCGCGATATCGTCGAGCGCGCGAGCGCTCGGGGTGTGACGGTTTCGACGGCTGAGTCGCTGACGGCGGGTATGATCGCCTCGACGATTGCGGATATCCCGGGCGCCTCGGCGGCGCTGCGTGGCGGTGCGGTGACCTATTGCGATGAGATTAAGCATCGCGTGCTGGGTGTTGAGCAGGAGACGCTCGACCGCTACACCGCGGTGTCGCATCAAACTGCGCGCGAGATGGCGTCGGGTTCGCTGGAGCTGTACCAGAGCGATATTGCAGTGAGCGCAACGGGTTATGCCGGCCCCGGCGGTGGTACTGAGGACGATCCTGCTGGCACTTTCTATATTGGCTGGGCACATCGTTCCGCCGATGGGGGAGTGCCGGTCGTGGACTCTGTGCGCTGCCACTATGAGGGCGACCGTTCGTGTGTTCGTGCCCATGCGGTCACGGAGGCATTGGGTCGCATTGCCCTTGTGCTCAACCCTATGGAATAGACGTGTTTTAAGGGGCCTCCGGGCCCCTTAATTGTGGAGATAGGGACCTTAGGCGAATTTGATCTTTGTGCAGGTAGTAGTCGTAATCTTGCTCGTCATGCCTTGCTTGGTTCACCTGCGGTCAAGTTTTTGGTCAGTTTTTGGTCTGCGTTTGGTTGGGTTTTGGAAAGGTCGGCTGCATATGATTTATCTGAACGGTTGACCACGAACAGCCGTTCGTTTATTATCGATGCAGGTTGTTAAGAGGAGGGCTATTCATGGCCAAGAATTCAGGTCCCGTACGTACCGTTCATGCTCGCACGACGGGTAAAGAGCGCGATGAGATGATCGCCACCACCAAGGCCGAGATCGAGAAGAAATTCGGCCAGGGTTCCATCATGAGGTACGGTGACGGTGGTCCCGAGCTCGAGGTCGAGGCCATTCCCACGGGCGCCCTGGCCCTCGATGCCGCTCTGGGCATCGGCGGCGTGCCGCGCGGACGTATCGTCGAGATTTACGGCCCCGAGTCCTCCGGTAAGACAACGCTTTCGCTCGAGATTTTGGCAGAGGCCCAGGCTATGGGCGGCGTCGTGGCATTTATTGATGCCGAGCACGCGCTCGATCCCACGTATGCCGCGCGTATCGGCGTGGACATCGATGAGGTCCTCATTTCCCAGCCCGATACGGGCGAGCAGGCGCTCGAGATCGTCGACATGCTCGTTCGCTCTGGCGCCATCGACGCCATTGTCGTCGACTCTGTCGCCGCTTTGACTCCGCGTGCCGAGATCGAGGGCGAGATCGGCGACACTACGGTCGGCCTTCAAGCCCGTCTGATGAGCCAGGCGCTCCGTAAGCTCGCAGGCTCGCTCGCCAAATCTAAAACGACCTGCATCTTCATTAACCAGCTGCGCGAGAAGATCGGCGTCATGTTCGGCAACCCCGAGACTACGACGGGCGGCCGCGCCCTCAAGTTCTTCTCTTCGGTGCGCATCGATATTCGCCGCATCGACAGCATCAAGCTCAAGGACGAGGTTATCGGCAATCGCGTGCGTGCCAAGGTCGTCAAGAACAAGGTGGCCGCTCCGTTCCGCTCGGCCGAGTTTGACATCATGTACGGCACGGGCATCTCTAAGGAGGGCTCGATTCTGGACATGGCCGTCGAGTGCGGTATCTGCAAAAAGATGGGTTCTTGGTTTGCTTACGGTGAGGACAAGCTCGGTAATGGTCGCGAGGCCGCTAAGGCCTTCCTGCGCGAGCACCCCGATTGTGCTGACGAGATCGAGCATAAGGTTCGCCTCGCCTGCGGCCTTGAATTCGATGACGATGCTCCGTCCGAGGTCGAGCTGACCGATCAGCCCGAAACTGAGGAGTTCGATGAGCTTTACGCCATCGATGGCTCCGCGATGCTCGATGACGACGAGTAGCGGTTGCCCTCATGTCGTATACGGTGACCGAGGCCACGGTCGTCTTCCCCGATAAGAAGGCGACCTCCTCGTTCTCGAGTGGGTATGCATCAAAAAAGCCTTGTGCACATATCGACTGCGAGCTCGAGGGTGGTTTTGAACGATCCATCTGGATTCCTGTTCGTGTTGCGCGCCTGTTTCTTAAAAATCGCCCCGAACTTCCCTGCGATTGGGATGAGTTTCGCGAGGCGGTGCAGCTCATTGAGCGTAAATGCGCGCTTACCATGGTGACTGAGATGCTGTCGCGTCGCGACCATGCCACGGGTGAGGTCCGTGACAAGCTGGCTCGTTATGGTTTTCGCGCGGCCGCAATTGATTTCGCCGTCCAGCGTGCCACTGAGTACCGGTTTTTAGATGAGAACCGCTTTTGTTCGTATTTTATCGAGGAACGCAAGCGACGCGGCTGGGGACAGCGCAAGATTGAGACCGAGCTCAAGCGCCGCCATGTCGTACTCGATGATATCCCCGGCTATCCTGAGGATTATTTTGCCGTGGAGGACGATTTGGCTCGCGCAGCGGCTTTACTCGCGAAGCGTCGTGTTCCCGAGACACGTGGATTCGAAAAGCTCGTCCGGTTTTTAATGGGCAAGGGCTTTTCGTACCACATCGCCGCCGATGCCGTTAAGGCGCGTCTCGATGCCGAACGTGAGGAATGTGCAGTTTAGACGCATGCTAGACGCATGTGTTTTGCGCACCTGCCGTTCACCGCCTTTTAGCCGCCGTGCTGGGTCCATTTATTTGACAGTTGTTGCGGTTCAACGTACGATAAACACTGTCATTTGCTTTGTGATATGTGCTCATCTTTGATGAGTTTGTTTATATGTTTATCTGTATCCGACCCGCATAAGCTGCGCCCATATTACTCAAATGTCGCGAGCCGTTCGTAAGGACGGTTCGCTTTGTTGTGTAACGAATCCATAAAAAGGAGTGAGCATGCCTATCATCGCAGCGCTCGTTGGCATCGTTTTGGGTGCCATCGCCGCCATTGCCTACATGCGCACCGCCAAGCAGGGTAGTCTTCACGAGGCCGACGAAAAGATCCAGTCGGCTCACGCACAGGCTGAGTCCCTAATCGGTGATGCAAAGCGTCAAGCCGAGACCCTCAAAAAAGAGGCTCTGCTTGAGGCCAAGGAAGAGATTATCAAGAACAAGCAGGCTGCCGAGGCCGAGGACAAGCAGCGTAAAAGTGAGATTCGTACGCTCGAGAATCGCGTGATGCAGCGTGAGGAGTCTCTCGATCGCCGCAACGATGCCCTCGACAAGCGTGAGCATCAGCTGTCTAGCCAGGCTGGCCAGGTCGAGAAGCGCTCCCGCGAGCTTGAGGAGCTCTGCGCCAAGCAGACCTCGGAGCTCGAGCGCATCGCCGACCTGACCCGCGAGGATGCTCACAAGGAGCTCCTCGACAAGGTTCGTGGCGAGGTTACCCACGAGGCCGCCACGATCATCCGTGAGTCCGAGCAGCAGGTTCGCGCCGAGTGCCACAAGACCGCTCAGGAGATCTTGTCCCTGGCGATTCAGCGCTGTGCCGCAGATCACACCGCCGAGGTCACCGTTACCTCCGTGCATATTCCTTCCGATGATCTCAAGGGTCGCATCATCGGCCGCGAGGGTCGTAACATTCGCACCTTCGAGCAGGTTTCCGGCGTCAACCTTGTGATTGACGACACGCCTGAGACCGTCGTGCTTTCGAGCTTCGATCCGGTCCGTCGTGAGACCGCCCGCGTCGCCCTCGAGAACCTTATTGCTGACGGACGCATTCATCCTGCCCGTATCGAGGAGATGTATCACAAGGCCGCCGACTTGGTTCAGCAGCGCGTGCGCGAGGCTGGCGAACAGGCTGCCTTCGATACCGGTATCCACGATCTGCATCCCGAGATCGTTAAGACCCTGGGCGCTCTGCGCTACCGCACCTCGTTTGGTCAGAACGTGCTCCAGCATTCCCTCGAGGTTTCCGACCTGTGTGGCGTGATGGCTTCCGAGCTTGGCCTGGACGTTGTGACCGCCAAGCGTGCCGGCCTGCTGCACGATCTTGGTAAGGCTATCGACCATGACGTCGAGGGTCCGCATGCCGTTATCGGCGCCGAGCTCGCCCGTCGCTATGGCGAGAAGCCCGTTATCGTTCACGCTATCGAGGCCCATCACGCCGACGTCGACCCCAACACGGTGCTCGATGTTCTGGTCCAGGCTGCCGATGCCGTTTCTGCCTCTCGCCCCGGTGCCCGTCGCGAATCGGCCGAGAATTACATCAAACGCCTTGAGAAGCTCGAGGAGATCGCCAATTCCCATGACGGCGTCGAGCGTACCTATGCCATGCAGGCTGGTCGCGAGGTCCACGTCATGGTTCAGCCGGACAAGATTTCCGATGCTCAGTCCACGGTCTTGGCTCATGACATCGCCCATCAAATCGAGGAAGAGATGGAGTATCCCGGTCAGGTGCGCGTCGTCGTGATTCGCGAGAGTCGCGCTGTCGATATCGCTAAATAACATGAACGACGCGAACGAGCTCATCTCATTTATCGCGTCGATGTCGGGGGAGGGCAACCTTCGCGTCGAGGAGAACCTTGGCGAGGGGTATGTCCGCCTCCGCGTTTCGGAGGCTGAACGGCGCCAGGCAAAGCACGACATTCAGCATGTCGAGGATATTGTCATTGAAATGCTGCGCAACGCTCGTGATGCCGGCGCCGACAAGGTCTATCTCGCTACGACCAAGGAAGATGGCGTCCGTACGCTCGTCTTTCTGGATAACGGCTCGGGTGTGCCGCAGGATATGCAGGAGCGCATCTTCGATGCCCGCGTTACTTCCAAGCTCGAGAGCATGAAGATGGATCGTTGGGGCGTTCACGGTCGAGGCATGGCATTGTTCTCGATTAAGCAGAATACCGACGAGGCACGTGTTGTCGCGTCGGATGTTGACCTTGGCTCGGTTTTTAAAGTGAGCGTCGCTACCGACCGCCTTGGCGAGCGCGCCGATCAGTCCAGCTGGCCTCAGGCCGTGAAGGACGAGGACGGTCACTATGTCTGCGCCCGCGGCCCTCACAACATCATTCGCGCCGCCTGTGAGTTTGCCCTCGAGGAGCTGCGCGCCTGTGATGTCTATCTGGGGTCTCCGTCCGAGATCGCCGCGACGCTGCATGCACAGGCCTCCAGCCGTCTCGATGCTTCTCGTCTTTTGTTTATCGACGACGAAGCCGAGCTTCCCGTGGTCGATCGTCTGGGTCTTGCTTCGGATGCGGAAGACTTTATCCGTATCTGTTCGGGTTTGGGCCTTGAGATGTCCGAGCGTACGGCGCATCGTATCTTGGCGGGCCAGATTAAGCCCGTTCGCGGTGTGACCGCACGCCTGCTTCGCGAGCGCGATTCATCCTCGCATGCGTCTGCTCCGGTTGATCTTGCTAAAGATCGTCGCGGGCTGCGTATTGCCAAGGACGACATGGCGCAGTTCTCGCGAGCCGTGGAGCGCGACTTTAACGATCTTGCATCGCGGTACTATCTCAACCTTTGCGGCGACCCCAAGATTCGTGTTTCACGTGATCGCATCACTGTGACGTTCGATCTTGCCAAAGAGGAATAGCATCTTTACCGAGTCCGTTCGGTACGATACAGTTATTGCAGTTAAAACGTACTTTTAAACGCAGGAGTTTCTTCATGGATTGCCTGAAGGTATCAAGCAAATCATCGCCCGCGTCCGTTGCCGGCGCCATTGCCGGCATGGTCAAAGATGGTGTTCCCGTCAATATTCAGTGTGTCGGCGCGGGTGCCGTCAATCAGGCCATTAAGGCTGTGGCCATTGCACGCGGATTTTTGATTCCGACCGGGTTTGATATTTCCTGCGCGCCGGTGTTCTCCGACATCCTCATCAACGGGGAGTCGCGCACGGCCATCCGTCTTTCTATTTACGTTCATCAGATTAATCGAGCTGCTATGGATAACGTTGTGATGGACGACGTTAAGCCTGTTGCATAGAGTATTTACTCTTTGCCCGCCCTCTTTGATCCCGCTTATTCCACCTCGTTAGGACTTATACACATGGACCAGGGTTCCGTACGCGATATTCTTGCCGGTAAAACCTACTTTATCCGCACCTTTGGCTGCCAGATGAATCAGCACGACTCCGAGCGCGTGAGTGGTCTGCTCGACTCATATGGCTGCCTCATGGGGCTCGATCCGGAGCATGCTGACATTGTCGTGTTCATGACGTGCTGCGTTCGTGAGGCCGCCGACACCCGTTTGTACGGTCAGTGCAACTCTTGTAAGAGCCTCCCGCCTTCGCCCTCGGGCAAGCGCGTGGTCGCCGTGGGCGGCTGCATTGCCCAACGAGACGGCGAGGGCCTGCTCACCAATGTCGATAACGTCAATGTTATCTTTGGCACGCATTCCATCGCGCATGTGGCCGAGCTCATTGCCGAGGCATTCTTGGACGGTAAGCGCCATATTCGCACCAATGAGCACGAGGACACGGATGCCATGAGCATGCCGTGGCATCGTGAGACCCAGTATCACGCTTGGGTCCCCATTATGACGGGCTGTAATAACTTCTGCACCTATTGCATCGTGCCGTATGTGCGCGGTCGCGAAAAGAGCCGCCCTTTCGAGGAGATTGTCGACGAGGTGACCGGTCTAGTGCGCCAGGGCGTGCGTGAGGTCACGCTTCTGGGTCAAAACGTCAACTCCTATGGTCGCGATCTGTTTGGTAAGCCGCGCTTTGCCGACCTTTTGCGCGCCGTGGGCGAAACGGGTGTAGAGCGTATCTTCTTTACTTCCTCGCACCCCAAAGACCTGCTGCCCGAGACCATCGACGCTATGGCCGAGACGCCTGCCGTCATGCCGCAGCTGCATCTGGCAGTTCAGTCGGGCTCGACGCGCATCCTTAAAGAGATGAATCGTCGTTATACGCGCGAGGATTATCTGGGGCTCGTCGATCGCATCCGCAATCGCATGCCCGATATCGCGCTTTCGACCGATATCATCGTGGGTTTCCCCGGCGAGACCGAGGAAGACTTTGAGCAGACGCTCTCGCTTGCCGAGACGGTCCGTTATGCTCAGGCCTATACGTTTATCTATTCCAAGCGCGCCGGTACTCCGGCCGCCGAGATTGACGATCCCACGCCGCATGAGGTGATTCTTGAGCGATTCAACCGTCTGGTGAAGGTTATCGAGACCACTGCGCACGAGTATAACCAGGGTGAGCTCCACACCGTCGTGCCGGCGCTTATTGAGGGTACGAGCAAAAAGAATGACGCGGTGCTGCTGGGCAAGAGTCCTAAGAATCAGACCGTTCATGCACCGATTCCCGAGGGCTACAGCATCGATCAGTTGATTGGCAAGATTGTCGATGTTGACATCGATGTTGCCAAGACGTGGTATCTGTCCGGATCCGTTGTGGGCGAGCCGCGCTAATGATTTCTCACGGGGCAAGCCTTTCTGCTGTTGCGATTGTCGGTCCGACCGCGGTTGGTAAAAGTGATGTCGCAGATCGTTTAGCGGCTCGTCTTTCGTCCGAAGTGCTGTCGTGTGACGCGATGCAAATCTATCGAGGTATGGATATCGGCACGGCAAAGATGGCGCCTGAGGAATGTTGTGCGCCTCTACGCCTGGTCGATATTGTTGAACCGGGCGTTGCATATTCTGCAGCGTTGTATCAGGCAGACGCTCGTGTACATGTTGAGCGCTTGCTGGGCGAGGGTCGCCTACCGGTGTTTTGCGGGGGTACGGGCTTGTATCTCAAGGCGGCCCTGGATGAGATGGATTTTCCCTCGGGCGAACTTGAGGACGATCGCCGCGCGGGGTATCAGGAGCTTGCCGAGCGCATTGGCGAGGAAGCGCTGCACGCGCTGCTTGCCGAGCGTGACCCCGAGTCCGCCGCGGTCATCCACCCCCATAATGTTCGTCGCGTGATTCGCGCGCTGGAAATGCACGATGATGGCGTGTCCTACGCGCAGCAAAAGTTGCAGTTTAGTGTTCCGCGCGAGCATTATCACGCTTTGTGGTTTGGATTGATGCGTAATCGTGAGGCGCTTTACGAGCGAATTAACCTACGCGTCGATCTGATGTTTGAGCAGGGTCTTGTTGATGAGGTTCGTGGTCTTATGGACCAGGGGCTGAGAGATGCCCTGACTTCGATGCAAGCGATTGGCTATAAAGAGATCATCGATGCCTTTGACGGCGTGATTTCTATGGATGAGGCTCGCGAACTCATCAAGATGCGCTCGCGTCGCTATGCCAAGCGTCAGCTTTCGTGGTTTAAACGCGATGACCGCATCGTGTGGTTCGATATGGACGAGTTTACGATCGATGAGGTCGTTGATGATATCCTTCATCGTATCGAGGCAGCCTAATGGCTCGGTTTCCCCTCGTTCCCACAGCGCCTGAGCCTGAACGTGCCGTTCTTGTCGGAGTTGAGTGGCGCGATAACGCCTGGCCGCTCGATCGTTCGCTTGACGAGCTTGAGCGCCTGGCCCATACGGCTGGCGCCCAGTGCGTGGCGCGTTTGTCACAGCGTCTGGTTAAGCCGTATCCAAAATCGTTTATCGGCTCCGGTAAGGTTGAGGAGCTTTGCGGGCTCGTGCATTGTATGGATGTCGATGTTGTTATCTTCGACGACGATTTAACGCCCTCGCAGCAGTCATATCTTGAGAAAGCCGTGGGCGAACCGGTTAAGATTATCGACCGCACGGCGTTGATTCTCGATATCTTTGGCCTGCACGCTCAGACCCGTGAGGGCCGCCTGCAGGTGCAGCTAGCCCAATTGCAGTATCTGTTGCCTCGCTTGCGCGGTATGTGGAGCCATCTTGCTAAAGAGCAGACACGCGGTGGCATTGGTTCGCGCTTTGGCCAGGGCGAAAGCCAGCTCGAGGTTGACCGACGTTTGATTCGCAACAAGATTGCCGCGCTTCGTCGCGAGCTTAAGCAGGTTGAACAGCGCCGCGATGTCCAGTCAAAGAGTCGTATCGAGTCGCCGGCGTTTCGCGTTGCCTTAGCCGGTTATACCAATGCCGGTAAGTCGACGTTGCTCAATCGCCTGACCGGGTCTACAGTGCTTTCACAGGACAAATTGTTTGCCACGCTCGATCCGACGACGCGCTCGTATCGCTTGCCCGGCGGTCGTGGTATGACCATTACCGATACGGTTGGCTTTATTCAAAAGCTACCGCATGGTCTTGTTGATGCCTTTAAGTCCACACTGTCCGAGGTCCTTGGTGCCGACCTGATCCTTAAAGTTGTGGATGCCTCTGACGAGGACTACGAGCGCCAGCTCGAGGCAGTCGATCGCGTTCTTGACGAGATCGGTGCTGGCGAGCGTTTGACGCTTACGGTGTTCAATAAAATCGACCTACTCGATAGCGTCGATCGATTGAGTTTCCGTCGTCGCTATCCCGAGGCCGTGTTGTTCTCGGCCCAGACAGGCGAGGGGCTCGACAATCTCGTCGACCGAATTGCTCGTGAGGCGGCTGCCACCGATGTGTTGCTCTCCGCTGATATCCCGTATCGCGAGGGCGCCCTCATTACGCTGGTGCATGAGCAGGGAACCCTTTTGCACGAGGAATATCTTGAGGATGGCGTTCGTATTGTGGCGAAGCTGCCGGCTCGTATTGCGCCGCGGCTCGAGCGTTATCGCACCGAGTAGGCGAGCTCCAAAATGCCCAGTATGATGGGCTGATGCAGCAGATAAAAGGGGAGTGCGTGACGTCCAAGGCTGGCGAGCGCCGGTAGGGGGTTGGCGTAGGTCCAGCTAGGGACGGTCTTATCGATTCCCTGCGCTATATGTGCGGCGAAGTATCCTGCAAGATACATAAAGATAAACGGGATGATGGGGTAGTAATCACCTGAAACAAACCCAGGGCTCGGAAATCCCAGCCACGCCAGGTAGGGGACAGGGTAGATTGTTTGGCTCTGTTAGACCAACATTGACATATAGGTGATGCCACCGTGGTATAATATCCATAAGCACTACGGCATTGGAGCATCATGAACGCCGAAGACCTGGTCATCACCTTCAAAAAGAACATGGCGAACCTCAGCAAAACCGAGCGCCGCCGCGCGATCGAATCCGTCAGGGACGTGATCCGCGCGGCGATGTTCGATGACGCGGCCGGCTCCTCCTATGAAGTCGAATGCTGCCCGCGCTGCGGGTCAGTCGCGATCGTGAAGAAGGGGAAGGCCAAGAACGGAGAGCAGCGCTACCTCTGCCGAGACTGCGGTAGGACCTTCGGCATGGGCAGTGAGCGTATCCTGGGAACGAGCAAGCTCCCGAAGGAGACCTGGATGGCCTACGCCGAGTGTTTCGTTCTCATGCTGCCCCTGCGGGAATGCGCGAAGCGCTGCCACGTCTGCCTCAAGACCGCCTACACCATGCGCCACAGGCTGATCGAGTGCCTTTCGGCCTACTCCCCCTCGTTCAAGGTCGAACGGGGCTGCGGCTGCGAGCTCGACGAGACCTATTTTCCCGAGTCGTTCAAGGGCAACCACACGAAGGGGTCGTTCACGATGCCGCGTCCCTCCCGACATCGCGGCAAGCAGGTGCACAAGCGCGGGCTGTCGCGCGAGCAGATCTGCGTCATGACCGGCGTGAACGACTCGAACGAAACGTTCTTCGAGGTCTCGGGGCGGGGCGTCCTGTCGAGGAAGCGCGCCATGGATGTGCTGAGGGGCCGCATCATGTCCGGTTCCGTCGTGGCGACGGACAAGGCGTCCGCCTACGTCGACGTCCTCGCCGAGCTCGAGGTCGCCGCGCATACTGCCTACGATTCCAAGGACCGCTCCGAGGGGACCATCAACCGGATCAACACCGTCCATTCGCTCCTCAGCACCTTCATGGAGCCGTTCAGAGGCGTGTCGACGAAGCACCTCGATGCCTACCTCGCCTGGTTCAAGTGGTGCCGGACCTTCATGGCAGCCGATTCCGGCACCGCCGAGCGCACGGTCGCGCGACAGCTCGCGAACGGCGTATGCAGGAGCCGCATCCGTGACATGTTCAACGTCCTGCCGCCCTATATGGACTACTGGGTCGCATCCGCCGCATAGAGACGATAAAATGGTTGCACCGTGATATACGAGGAAAGGTACAACCATGCCGTCGAACATACCCGCCACGACGATTCGCATCGAACCGGAGGTCAAGAAAGAGGCTACCGTCATCCTCGACGAGCTCGGCCTGTCTATGTCCACTGCCGTCAATGCGTTCCTCAAGGCTCTCGTCCGGGAGGGCGGGATGCCATTCGAGATGAAGGTCAAGACGTCGGCATCTGACGGAAAAACGGTGAGATAGTTGGCAAATCAACTTGAAACGCAGCTGGCACTGGCCTCTTCGCTTGGATTGTCGGAGCTGTCGAAAACCGCGATCATGCGCGGGCTCTTCTCGCTGGACGGCACTCAGATAAAGTATTCCTTCCGCAGGACGAAAAGCTATCAGATCAGCGATCCCGAGGAAAAGGTCAGGGCCGACGCCGTAGCGTTTCTGGTCCTGTCGAAAGGCTATGATTCGCGAAAGATCGATACCGAGGTGGAAGGCTCGCACAACGATTTTGCGGATATCGTACTCTACGAAGACGACAGATGCACGAAGCCCTGGCTAGTCGTCGAGAACAAGAAAGAGGGCGCGACTCCGGCTGAAAGGGCGGAAGGGGAAGCGCAGGCCTTCGCCAACGGCATCGCGCTGGGCGCAAAATACACCATGAAGGACTACGGAGACGAGTCATGCGTCTGGCAGCTCGAGGGCTTCGGCGCTAGGGAGCGCAGGAGAAATAAGCTGGGCGACAGAGAACTTCTTCCGAGGAACTACTCTCAGGATATGGTGTATCCGCTTCACGCGGGCACGGAAATGGATATCAAGCCGGCGAGTGCCTTCGATATCAGCATCGCCATCAGGCGCGCGCACTCCATCATTTGGGCTGGAGGAAAACGCGATCCGCTATCGGCTTTCGATGAGTGGAGCAAGCTGATGTTCGCCAAGGTCCGCGACGAGCGCTACACGCGAAACGGCCACCCCCGCTCGTTCCAAGCTGGTATCAACGAGTCCGACTCGGCTATCGCCACGAGGGTCCACAAGCTGTTTAGCGACGCTAAGGAGCAAGATCAGGCCATTTTCCCGCGTGATGAGAAAATCGAGCTTCCGGACAGCAAGGTCGCCCAGGTCGTTCGCGTCATTCAGGAGATTTCGTTCATCGATACAGATTCCGACGTCATCGGAACGGCCTTCGAGGATTTCTTCGGATCGGTCTTCCGCGGAAGCCTTGGTCAGTATTTCACCATGAGGCAGATAGCGAGATTCACGGTAGGGATGCTCAATCCCACGAGCGAAGATTACGTTCTAGATCCGACGTGCGGCTCGGGAGGCTTTTTGCTCGAAACTCTCCTTCAAGTATGGAACGATACCGATGCGGGCTTTGCCGGGCAGGGGAACCTCGCGAGAATCAAATCCGATTTTGCCGCGCAGAACGTTTACGGAATCGAAATTCACCCGACCCTGGCTAGAATCTGCAAAATCAGCTTACTCCTGCACCACGATGGTCACACGAACATCGAGGCCGACAAGAGCTGCCTCAGCCCAAACCTGAGCAAGCCGAGACTCCAGAAGGATCGCCAGTTTGACCTGATTGTGGGAAATCCGCCTTTCGGAACCAAGGTCGCAAATGGAGATGAGGACCAGCTTGACGGCGCATTCCTAGATGACTTCGTCCTAGGCTGCGGAAAGCAATCAATACAGTCGGAACAAATTATCCTGGAGAAAAGCGTCTCCTGGCTCAAGCCGGGCGGCAGGCTCGGCATGGTCCTGCCCGACGGGGTTCTCAACAACAGCGGGTCTCAATCAAATTGTCCCGCCCTTCGTGAATGGCTCTTTAAATCGGGAAGAATACTGTCCGTGATCTCCCTTCCAGACTTCGCTTTTCGCAGGTCTGGCGCCACGAACAAGACTTCGATATTGATCTTTGAAAAGTTCTCCGACCTGGAATCGGCTAGATTGAGCAATCAACTGGAAGCCTGTGAGGGAGACATTGCGGTTGCTCTCAAGGATAGCGGGCTAGACTACAACATCTTTTTCGGGGAGGCATCTCATATCGGATATACGCCATCCGGTCGACCTGATCCTAGAAACGACCTCTATATCGCCGACGAGAACGGCTATCTTTCAGACGACCAGACTGGCTCGATATTGGGAGAGTGGAACGTCTGGGAGGAAAACGGGGCGGTTTCCGACTCGAGATGCGTCGCCGAGAGGGCTTCGTCAGTATGGAGAAGCCATCCGAGTCATAGAGTGGACCCGAAATACCATGTCTACATGGCCCATAAGGGCGATTACGTGCCGCATGGCTGGTCATCTGCACCCATGATGGATCTAGTGAAACGGATGAGAAGGAACGTGGACTTCGGGGAAGAGCCGATGAAGGAATACAAGGTCTTGACTCTTTCCCAAACTGGTGTTGCAAGGCTTAGGGAACCAGGCGTCGGAAACAACCCTCCCGAATGGCGGGGGATGTATTTCTACGACTCAAGCAGCGACTGGTTTGAGGTAAGAACCTCCGACATCGTCTACTCCGGAATCGATCTTTGGAAGGGGGTCGTATGCTTCGTCACCGAAGAATTCGACCATGCCCTCGTAACGCAAGAATATCCGATCTTACGGGTCAAAGACCCAAATGTCATCGACCCGGAGTTTCTGTCGATACTCTTGAGAAGCCGCCGCTTCCAAAAGGCATTCCGCGCCATCAACACCGGCCACAGCAATCGAAGGAGAACGCAGTCTTCTGACTTCGGGAAGGTTCTCGTCTATTACCCTCCCATAGAGAAGCAGAAGGAGATCGCCTTAAAGGTGCGAAATGCACGGGAGAATATCGCGAAGGCCTATATTGGCGTTTCCGACGTAGAAAACGAACTTGATGCCATCTTACATGCGGATGAAGAGTGGGATGAAACGACAGAGTCCTAACGATTGACTTATTCGAGCTTGAGGGTATCGCCCCTTTGCCGGTTTTAAATCCAGCAAAGGGGCGAATATTTTGCAATTACAAAAAGATGATTGGGCAAGATGTCAATCATGGTCTAACAGAGCCTTTTCATTAGTCACTATCTCGGTATGTACGAAACAATGCGTCGTAATTGAACCAAATGGGATGTCCGTAATCGACTCCAGCCATCCATCTTGCCTTGAGCTCTCAACCAAGACGTGACCCACAAGATAATCGAGAAGCGATCGGATGGATTCCGATTGAAAGATCGGTTTCGCTGCGCTATTAGGGCGAGGACATTGAATTGCGGTGACCGCTTTAGATGAAGGGCGCTGTTAAACGTCGAACTGGGCTGTGGCAAGCGCCCCACACCTTCCGTATTTTGATTTTCCCTCTATTACGTTGTTGCGTAGTTACGTAGTCGCGTTATTACGCTATTGCACTGTTCAGCAAATCATCTTTTACGCTGTTCACTATTCCAGTTTGTGCGTAATTCAGCAATGTCGTAGTTCGGCAATACCACAGCTATTCACCTGCAAAAACATTGGCACCGCATGTCACCAAACTGTACGGCACGGTACGTGTCGCTGCTCTACGCTAGTTAAAGCATGAGTTAGGAGACGGCGCATGGGTGAATCGTCCCGTGAGAAAAAGCCAAAAAGGGCGCGTATAGAAGCCAGGAGCACCGTTGAGGAAGCGGAAGCCATTCGTGCATTGGCAAACAGCCTCAACATGAGCGTCACTGAGTACATTCTGTACAAGGCGCTCTACGAGACTAATGCCTCATCAGGATCAACCTTAAGGGATATCTGGGACGAGCTATTTACGATTTCGGCGCAACTGTCTGAGCTCAATTTAAACGCAAAGGCGATAGCGGGACAGTCACGCGCTGCCGAAGCGAGAAGGGTGTCTATGGCCATATTTTCGGCAATCGATACCGTCGAGCCATGTCTGATTGATGTCTGCGAGCGTCTATCGCGTGCAATCGAGGCTGAATATCCGACTGAAAGGAGACGTAATGCCCTTTCTTAAGACGCTCTCGGGTGGTGAAGGCAGCTGTAAACAGGTCGATGACTACTTGTCATTTGGACATCGAAGCGCTGAGGACCACGAAGAGAGAATGGAAAAATATCTTGCCGGAGATAAGTCTGCCTCGCGCTCCATGGCGTTCGGGCACTCTCCAGGTCTGCCCGATACCCCTTACGGATGGCATAAGGTAATGGATGCGACTAGAAAGAGGTTCGGAAAAGACAAACCTCCTGAGTGGTTTGAGAACAAGAGGCGGTCGAACCCTGACTTGGTCTGGAGGAACTACTATCAGTGGGTTTTATCGCCGGACCCCAGGGATCGCGCGTCGGCAGAGGAGGTTGGCCAGCTCGCCCAGGAATGGTGTGAGAGGGTTTGGCCTGCCGATCGGGGCTGGCAGTGGATCTGGTCTGTCCATGACGACAACGCAAGTGGTGTTATGCACGCGCACGTCATCCTTAATGCGGTGAACGCGAACAGCGGATTGAAGGTTCAAATTACGCCCGAGGACAGCGATTCCATGGCGCGCGTCGCACAAGAGATTGCCGGTGAACATGGCATGGGGATGTTGCCGGACCTGTCTGAACGCCGCAAGGCAATACGTGAAGGACGAAGGAAACCAACGGCTCAGTCAGTTCGCATGAGTGAGGCTGAGCGCTCACTTAGGCGCCGTGGAGGCCGAAGCTGGGTTGCGGAAATCAGAGACGCCATAGACAGGTCAATCGCAAACAGCTCCAACTGGGATGAGTTCGTAGAGAGGTTCGAGGCCGATGGCTTTACGGTCGAATGGAGCCGCAGGGGTATCGGCTATAGGCACCCCGATAGCGGCGGGCACGACAAGAAGGTACTTGCGTCCTCACTCGGTTCAAATTACGACGAGTTCGGCATTCGTGCCCGGCTGGGAATACCCGTCGATGTTGTAGCCGGGAATATCGAATCAAGAATCTCCGACCGTAAACTGAATGAGGCAAAGGCAAAGAGCCTTGGCTACACTCCGCGAGATAAGGGTTTTGACAATGCTCTTAAGTGGAGGATTGCATCCAAATCGAAGCGCGCCGGCATCGGCGCAATTAGCGCCGGGGTCAAAGCATTGTCCGTTATTTCCGCAAATGGGTATAGCACCGTCTCGGAGGTCGAGGGTGCCTTCAGGTCTCAGATGCTCAAGGTCGAGGCCATGGAGCATGAGGTCCATGAGATCGAGTCATCGATTTCCATTGCGGAGGAGGTTCTTAAACGCTCGGAAAAGATCTCGTCTGCCAGGGCGAGACTTGCCGAGCTGGAGTCGTCATTATCTTTTACGCCGGCAGACAGGAAAGAGAGAAACGCTCTTTTATCCCAAATTGATACCGATACCGCTTTCTGCAGCGCGGCATTATCAAAGATATCTGCCGACGCATTAGGGGCTGAGCGCTATGCCGTCGAAGCGAGTTTAATCCTAGATGGGCTGAGAAACAGGCTTGGTGAGCTCTCCGTGTCGCTCGATAGGGCGCGAGCTGATGCCGAGTCGCTAAATGAGTCTCTCGTTGCAATCGAGGGTTTTATCGGAGTCAGGACAGTGAGGGACCTAAGGGGAGTCCCCTCGGCCGGTGAGTTTCTGAGAAGGTCACACGGCCGGAGACTCAGCGTTCCGACTTCAATCCGGACAAGGGACTCGATTGCGGTCGCCGCCGCATTGGAGTCAGCCGCCTCAAGGCACATTCTTCAGGAGGGCAGTGACCGCATCGAGAGCATTGAGAAGGCGGCGAAATCGCAAATGCCTTCGGTTTACGTCCGTCCCGAAGCCGGAACGGTTTCCGAGAGAAAGAACACGGTTTAAAGATGAACACTTCTTCATTGAGGATTTACTACGAGACGGGATGTATCGACGAAGTGCATATGCCAGATCCGTCTTTTGAATCAGGCGTCGCACTCCAGCGTGAGTACCTCGATATATCTAATCCCGACAGTGGCATATTCCTCGATAGGAGCTATAAGATGCCCGGGGGCGACAATGACGAGTATCGCGAGCTGTGTGACAGGATGCTTGTCGTGAGCTCGGACGACCTAGCGAGGGCCCTTCTCGTCGAGTCCCATGGCCTTGCCCTCCTCACGCGCGACCCTCTATCTGATTTCGATTGCGGTCTATCTATCACGCTGCCAGATCGCCTGGGCTTCAACGATGACGCCTGCTTGATGAACGAGGATTGGTATTTCGGAAACATCCAGAAACTCATTGCCAAGGTTCTTGCGATGGGACCCGCCGCGCACGCCGCGCTCGTCAACGGATTGGCGGCCGGCGTTGAAGGGCTTACCGTTGAGGAAGGCTGGAGCGATGGCACCCGATGAGATTGTCCTCAGGGACTATCAGCAGGAGTGTGTGGATATCTGCGACTCCCTCGAGAGTGGATCGCATCTCGTGCAGATGGCAACGGGGCTCGGCAAGACCGTGACTTTCAGCAGGATCGCCCGGAAGGGTAGGGTTCTTCTGCTTTCACACCGTGAGGAACTGGTTACCCAGCCGGTTAAGTACTACAGCTGCCCGGTAGGCATCGAAAAGGCCGAACGGCACTCGCATGGCGAGGAGGTCGTCTCGGCTTCTGTCCAGACGCTCGCAAATCGACTCGAGAGAGACTTTGAGCCTGGCGAATTCGATATGGTTATCACCGATGAGGCGCACCATGCCCTGGCACCGTCTTATCGTAAAATTTACGACTACTTGAGGCCGCGCCTCCACATCGGGTTCACCGCGACGCCGAGGAGGGGGGACGATCGAGGCCTCGGGGCTGTTTTCGACGATATCGTCTTTCAGAAAGATCTGCGCTGGGGAATCTCCAATGGCTATCTTTGCGATATCGACTGCCGTAGAACCATCGTGGACTGGTCGACGAAGGGCGTCCGTACCGGAATGGGCGATTTCCGGGTAGGAGAGCTTGCAAAGCGCGTTGACCGCCCTGAGACGAACCGTCAGGTCGCAGCTGCATATAAAGAATTCCATATTGGCCAGACACTAGTATTCGCTTCGAGCGTGCACCATGCCTACTCGCTGGCCGAGCTCATTCCCGGCTCTGTGGTTGTCGACGGAAACACGCCGGCAGATGAGCGCCGACAGATCATCGATGCGTTCACGGCGCGAGAGATTCCATGCCTCATCAACTACGGCGTTTTTACCGAGGGCACGGACATGCCACTCATTGAGACCGTGTTGTTGGCCCGACCGACGAAGAACCCATCGCTCTACACGCAGATGGTTGGGCGAGGGCTGAGACTCTACACCGACCCCGTAACCGGCTATGAAAAGAAGTCTCTCAGGCTTATCGACTGCCTGGGCGTATCTGACGATAAGAGTATCTGCACGCCGCCGACTTTATTCGGACTCAACGAGAGGGATTTTCCCGACAGGGTTGGCAGGAAACAACTCGATGGCTCGCTTCTCGACTTGGGAAGAAGAGTCGAGGAAGTGGAGGATTGTCCATCCGGTTGGGTGCTCACGTCGCGCAAGGTCAACGTACTTTCTTCCACTGGGTCCATCGCCTGGGTCGTGCACTACAACGGCGATCGGAATATCGCCGGTCCCGGTGCATCCGACAGGGGGTGGCAGGTCACGCTATACAAGCCTGACCTTCTCGACTGTTGCACCGCGGACCTTACGAGACTGGGGGAGACCCAGCGCAGGTATTATAGGTCGCTTGATGTTGCCGAGCAGGACATACTCCTGTGGCTTGAATCGAATTATGAGACCTCACACGATAGGGCCCTTTGGGACCGTGAGCGCGCGGCAAAATGGGCCGAGGACCCCGCTTCAGAACCGCAGATTGCTTTTATCAGGAGGCTTTTGGGCGATTCTGCAGGTGACTTAGATTACGACGACCTTACCAAGAGGGATGCGACTATACTCATCGAGTGCGGCAAGAGGCGCGCCCAGGAGACGAATCTAAGGAAATACGGAGTCTGCCCGTTGTGCGGTCGCGCGCTGAAGGTGTCTAAGCCCGGCAAGTCCATCGTCTGTGAGTCCAACAGCTGGGAATATAGAGGCGGTTCATTTGCGCTTGCGTCCGGTTGCGGTTTTCAGGTCAAGCGCTTTCATGAGCATGAAGAATATTCGCCTGAAAAGGCCATGAAATGGCCGGGCGTTAAGGAGCATCTTAAGGAGAAGCAGGGATGATTCCCCTCGTAGGTCCGTTCAGCAAAATTGCGAAAAGGCGTTTCGATCGGAATTGTGAGCGCGTCGCATCTGGTAGCAAAAGCTCCACTGCCGTGAAATTGACGGTTGGTGTTCTTGTCGCCTCAGTGTTTATCTTCATATGCCTGGGTGCCGAGATTGTTAGAGAGGCTGCAATCGCAAATGCAGCTGAACAGAAAGCGCAAGCAGACGGCGGCGTGTCTCTAAAAGACGAGAACCCGGACTACGCCGGTTGGCTTACGGTCGAAGGGACCTCGATCTCAACGCCCGTTGTCTCATGCCGCCAGGGTGACCCTAACGGTTTCTACCTCAATCACGGTTTCGATCGCTTACCGTCATTCTCCGGGTGTCCGTATATAGCTGAAGGCTCATCGCCATCAAGTGCAAACATGCTCGTGTACGCTCATAACATGGGATATGGAACTCTGGGCTTTACCGAACTCCAGAATTGTTATCGGACGGATTGTTTTGCAAATATTGGAGCCGTGACATTCACGAACGCAGATGGCAATACCATTCGATATATGCCGTTGCTTGGCATGAGAGTTCCTAAAAACTTTGATCTGCTTCTACGATTTGACTTTGCTGGAGAGTTAGACTTCAAGGCCTGGCTCACTTCATTGGCTGAGCACGCTAGCGCGAAGTCGGATTCCTCTGGTTCCGACTCTGTTATCACGTTGGTGACATGCTCTTCCGCGATTGGCGGCGATCGATACCGCAGCGTTTTGGTTTGCGAAAAGACTTTTTAAAGATTGCAAATCCGCAGAGGGGCTGTCGCCCGCCAGCTCGCGAACAGCGTCTGCAAGAGCCGTATCAGGGGCATGTTCAACGTCCCGCCCGCCTTACATGGACTATTAGGATGCCGCAGCGGCATAGGAACGGTAGAATGTTTGCACCGTGATATACGAGAAAGAGTGCAACCATGCCTTCGAACATACCAGCCACGACGATCCGGATAGAGCCGGAGGTCAAGAGGGAGAGAGTAGATAGGCGCTTCGCACCTATGGGGATTGCCGCTGGGCGGTGGTCCTAATTGAAGCGGCTTGACATCATAGGGCAAATTGGCAGAGAGCATCTGACCTCAAATATCGAAAATGACGAGTTCAGCTACCCAAAGTCCTTTCGGAACAAGGGACAAGCAATATCCTCCTATAAAAAGGAATCGAGGAGCTATAGCGAGACGGTGGACCTGCGCTTTGAGAGTGTCCACCAAGCACCTCGGCGCTTACCTCGACTGGTTCCGCTGGTGCCGCACCTTCATGGCAACCGACTCCCGCACGGCGGAGTCCACGGTCGCTCGTCAGCTCGCCAACGGCTCCTGCGCGACCCGCATTCGTGACATGTTCAACGTCCTACCGCCCTATATGGACTACTGGGTATCGAGGGCGGCTTAGTCCGTTAAAATGGTGGCACCGTGGTATACACAAGAGATAGGAGCCGCCATGCCGTCGAACATACCCGCAACCACCATCAGGATCGAGCCGGAGGTGAAGAAGGAGGCGTCCGCCATCCTCGATGAGCTCGGTCTGTCCATGTCCGCGGCGATGAACATGTTCCTCCGAGCGGTGATCCGCGAGGGTGGCATGCCGTTTGAGATGAAAGTAAATAAACCGAATGAATAATACGGCGAATAAAGCAATCTGCAGAGAAGAAGATTTGAGTAATGAAGCATCTGTAGAGCAGTTTTTTGTAGACAGGCTTCTCAAGCGCCTGGGCTGGTCAGACAGTCAAATAAAAACAAAGGAAAGCATTTCGGCACTCAATGTAAACTTGGGCCGAAAGAAGATACCTTACAAGCCCGATTACGCACTTTCGTATAGAAGAAAGGTGCGTTTCGTCATTGATGCCAAATCAACCAAGGAAGATCTAGACGATTGGGTCGGACAATGCTCAAGCTATTGCCTCCTAATCAACCAGGGTTATAAAGACAATCCAGTCCAATACTTCGTTTTAACGAACGGCTTGAAAACGCAGCTGTACAGATGGGATAGTGCAGAGCCCGTTCTCACATTGTCTCTTTCTGATATGAATAAGGGCTCCAAGGCCTTCGACACCTTTGCCGGATACCTGTCACCGCGTTCTTTTAACACGACTCCTCCTACTGAGCTCTCGAGTGAAAAAGAGGAAGAGCGCATCGTGTTGAAGCAAATCGGGCCCTCTGCGGTTAATAAACTATTCGGAAGCGCACATTCCTATATCTATAAGCACGAACATCTCAGCTATGGAGCCGCATTCACTGAATTTGTGAAGGTGATTTTCCTAAAAATGACCTCCGATAAAGAAGCTCATGAATGCAGTGAAGGATATGAAACGGATGAAGGTTACTCGGTGCCAATTTCACGAGCTAAATTTTCATCCCAATGGATAAAAAAGGCCGAGGAAACGACCCCAAATCCCGTCAACACGATTCTTTTCGCTAAGTTGGTAAAGAACTTCGAGGATCTGATTGCCCAGAAAAAGAAGAAGCGCATTTTTGAACCCAACGAGAAGATACGTCTATCCGCAGGAACGATTAAAGAACTTGTTAAGCGATTTGAAGGAGTTGATCTTCATCTAATTGAAGACGACCTCAACGGACGCATGTTCGAAACGTTTCTGAACGCGACTTTAAGGGGTAAATCACTTGGGCAGTATTTTACGCCGAGAAGTATTGTTGATATCGCTGTAGGCCTCTCAGACCTGCACGTTGGTAGAAACATCTCCGATTGCTCACAAATCATTGATGCGTGCTGCGGCTCTGGCGGGTTCCTTATTGGGGCCCTGAATGGCATGTGGGAAAAAGTTGATTCCAATGCCTCTCTGTCGAAGAGAGAAAAACAGGAAATCAAGAAAAGCATTGCCGAAAATTGCATATGGGGCATCGATGCGGCTAGGGATCCAGCTTTAGCACGTATTGCTCGTATGAACATGTTTCTTCATGGAGACGGCGGTAGCAAAATCTTCCAGCTAGATTCCCTTGATAAGAACATCACTGTAGAAGAGGACGCGGATTCGCTCGAATTAAGGAGCGAGAAAAAGGAATTTCGAGATGCAATTTCCGGGCGTAACGGCTATTTCGACTTGGCGCTAACCAATCCGCCGTTTGCTGCGGAGTATAAATGCTCCGAACCGTCTGATTTAACCCTTCTCAAAGATTACTCCATCGCGCATCGTCCAGATGGAAATGGGGTCTCGAGTTTGCGTGGAACCGTACGCTCAAGCGTTTTATTCATTGAACGCTATTACGACATTCTAAAGCCTGGTGGTTCTTTAATAACCGTGCTAGACGATGGAATACTTGGAGGTGAAGACACTTCTTACGTCAGGGACTGGATCAGGAGTCATTTCATCGTCAAGGCAGTTATATCGCTCCCCGGTGACGCATTCCAACGCTCTCAGGCAAGAGTCAAGACATCGCTGCTCTTTTTGCAGAAGAAGATAGATGCCGCCCAGGATCAGCCACGAGTCTATATGCGATACTGCTCGTATGTGGGGCTAGATAGTCCAAACAGGGAGAGAGTTCTTCCGTCTGACGCAATTACAGCGCAAAAGGCGAAAGAAGAGATCACCGATATCGTTAATGGATATAAAGCATTTTTAGATGGTGACCCTGAAATTGCTCGACTGTATTCGGTTGATCCAAAACGCATAGAAAACCGGATGGATGTAAAAGCCACGCTTCTTGTTGCCGGCAGAAACGTCGAAAAATGGAACGAACGTGGTTATAGAGTCCGTGCTGTCAAAGACATTGCTGAACCCATTTGGGCTTCCGGTGCCGCTTGTGAGGGCCGAGCGGGTGACCTCTTTTACACCAGAGGGGATAACAGGAAGAAGAAAGTCACCTTTGCAGTTGTTAGGTATGACGGAACGATTGCCGCGGGTGATGAATCTTACGCAGAGGATGTTAGTTATGAACAGCTTTTTAAGCTAAAAAAAGACGATATCGTTCTAAGTAACATCAACGCCGTTAATGGCGCCGTTGCCGTTGTCGATTCAAATACAGCTGGTTTATACGTGTCCTCTGAATATACCGTTATTCAGCCAAAAGACCCATTGACCGTTTATACGCTATGGTCGTTAATCAGATCTGATACAGCCCGCTCAGATTTGATATTGCTTTCCACAGGTATCGGAAGGACACGAATTTCTTGGGATGTCCTTGGTGAGCTACAACTTCCGATTCCCAATCTAAAATCGATGCGGGTTATTCAAGAAAGAATGGAGGAGCTAGCAGAAACCCGAAAGAAGGCGGCAGCGCTTCTTGAAGAGGTTAGCCAACTGGTTAACATTGATATCTGCAACTCAGACGAACGTGCTTTGTCAGTTTTAACAGCATTCAAACCTCCGAAATAAACTAATGCCCGAGAACAAAAACGAATTGCTCTCGGGTATTTTCTTTCTAGCTTGAAAAAGTGCTGCATGTCAATGCTGGTCTAACAGAGCCTTTGAAAACGGGCAATGTCATTATTAAAGCGCGCAATTTTCTCGGAACTCGCGGCCTTTTTTGCGGCTTCGAGGTTTTTGAGCGCTTCCTGCATGGCTGCATACGCCTTTTCTTTTGCGGCGGCCGCGTCTTCCGTCTGCAAGGCAACTGCACCGGTGGGGGAACTGGTTTCTGCCGCGATCGCCGCTGCGGGGGCGATTCCCGCGACAAGTGCCGCGGAAAGGGCGATGCCCATGGTTGCTCGTTTTGCTCTTCTTGCGAGAATGTCGTTCATCTCGGCACCTCATTTCAAGGGTCGGCGACTAACTTGGTAACACTAATGTAAGTATACCAAGCGGTCGACCCGACACTGGCTGGGTGCGCGCGTATACCTCTCTGAAAACTGAATCCCGTTAGAAATGACGAGTTGTTTACGCTTCTTTTGGGGTGGCGGTACTATCATGATTCGAATTGAATGTGGATGATGATAGGGAGCGCCTTTTTATGATTGAGCTGCTTAGGCGTTTTGGTGGTAAGTTTCGCCGGTATATGGTGATCGGTCCTGCGTGTAAGCTGATCGAAGTGATCTTTGACCTGCTGACGCCGCTGGTGATTGCCCAGATGATCGACAAGGGCATTGGCTCGCACGACGTGAGCGCCGTTATCCACTACGGCATGCTACTTGCCGCCATGGCTGTGATCGGCATCTCGTTTACGCTTGTCTGCCAAAAGATGGCGGCGCTGACCTCGCAGGGCATGGGCACCGACATTCGCGGCGCGCTCTACGAGCACATCAACAAACTGAGCTATGCCGAACTCGACCGCTTTGGCACGCCGTCGCTTATCACCCGCATCACCAACGACGTCAACCAGGTGCAGCTTGCCGTGGCGCTGGGCGTGCGCATGCTCATCCGCTGGCCCTTCTTGGCGGTGGGCTCTATGTGCGCGGCCCTTGCCATCGACCTTAAGCTCGGCATGATCTTTTTGATTTGCACGCCCGCCATTGGCCTGGTGTTTTGGTTTGTCATGGCGCGCTGCATTCCGTACTACAAGCAGCTGCAGGCAAAGCTTGACCGCATCGCGCTCATTTGCCGCGAGGGGCTTTCGGGCGCCCGCGTGGTTCGCGCCTTTGTACGCGAAGATCACGAGCGCGAGCGCTTTGCCCAAGCCGCCGATGACCAGGCCAATACCGCCATCGCGGTGGGCAAGCTCTCGTCAATCCTTAATCCCGTCACGTTTTTGGTGATGAACCTGGGCGTGTGCGCCATCCTGTGGGTGGGCGGCATCCAGGTCAACGTGGGCGAGCTCACGCAGGGCCAGGTCATGGCGTTCGTCAACTACATGACGCAGACCCTGACCTCCATCGTGTATGTCGCCAACCTGGTCGTGGTCTTTACCAAGGCGAGCGCGAGTGCTTCGCGTATCAACGAGGTGCTCAACTGCGAGCCGAGCATCACCGACGAGAACAACGAGCCGGTCGCACTGCCCCAGGCACCCGCGACGGACGTCGACGCCCCGGTCTCTGCGCTGAGCTTTAGCCATGCGAGCTTTTCGTTTGGCGCGGGCGCGGCCAATGCCGTCAACGATGTGACCCTGGAGCTCCCGCTGGGCAAGACGCTCGGCATTATCGGCGGCACGGGTAGCGGTAAGTCGACGCTCGTCTCGCTCATCCCGCGCCTGTACGATGCGAGCACCGGCAGCGTGAGCGTGATGGGCTCCGACGTGCGCGCCTGGCCGCTCGATCAGCTGCGCCATGTGGTCGCGACCGTCCCGCAACGCGCGTCGCTGGTGAGCGGCACGATCCGCAGTAACCTGACCTGGCGTGACGAGTCAGCGACCGACGAGGGGCTCTGGGCGGCGCTCGACATGGCGCAGGCGAGCGAGTTCGTGCGCAACAAGCCTCAGGGGCTCGACGCCCCGGTCGAGGCGGACGGTAAGAACTTCAGCGGTGGCCAACGCCAGCGCCTGACCATCGCGCGCGCCCTGGTGGGCTCGCCTCAGGTCCTGATCATGGACGACTCCGCCTCGGCGCTCGACTTTAAGACCGACGCGGCGCTTCGCCATGCCATCCACGAGCGCAGCGTGTGTGGCGCTGCTGAGGGCGGGCTGCCGCTGACTACGGTGATCGTAAGCCAGCGCGTTTCGACCGTGCGCGACGCCGACATGATCTGCGTACTCGACCACGGCTCGGTTGCGGGCCTGGGCACGCATGACGAGCTGTATGCAAGCTGCCAGCTCTACCGCGAGATTTGCCAGTCGCAGCTGCGACGCGAGGAGCTCGAGGGCCAGCAGGGGAGCACGACGCCCACGCCCACCCCAAGACCCGCGTCCGCCCCAGGCGCCGTGTGCGCCCCCACATCCGTCTGCGCAAAGGAGGGCTGCTAAATGAATCCGTACACTTCCTCCGGTTCGGTCGCCACGATGACGGCCAACGTGTCCGGTAACGATAACCTCAACGACCTGGGCGACGGTCCGCGCCAGCCCGGCGATCCCGAGCGCTATCCCGTGGGTGCGGTGACCCGCCGCCTGCTGGGCTACGTTCGTCCGCATCGCATTTCGTTTGTTGCGTCGTTTGTGAGCGCCGCCATCTCCGTGATTCTGCAGCTCTACACGCCCATCCTCATCGGCGAGGGCATCGACCTGATCGTTGCCGCCGGGCAGGTGGACTTTGACGCACTGCTGCCGCTCGTTACCAAGCTCGCGATTGTCGTCGTAGGTGCTGCGGCCTTCCAGTGGCTACAGGGCTACTGCGTCAACCGCCTGTCCTACGAGACGGTGCGCGACATGCGCGTGGAGGCGAGCGACAAGCTCAGCCGCATGCCGCTCAGCTTTATCGACAGCCATGCCCACGGCGACCTTATGAGCCGCGTGGTCAACGACGTCGACCAGGTGGGCGACGGTCTGCTGCAGGGCTTCACGCAGCTCTTCACCGGTGTTATTGCCATCGTTGGCACGCTCGCGTTTATGCTTTCCATCAACCTGACCATGACGCTCGTAGTGGTGCTCGTCACGCCGCTCTCCATCTTTGCGGCCAGCGCCATCGCCAAACTCTCCAACAAGAGCTTTACGGCGCAGCAGCGTATTCAAGGTCAGCTTGGCGGCCATATCGAGGAGTACGTGGGCGAGCAGAAGCTTGTCGACGCCTTTGCCTATGGCTCGAACGCTCAGCAACGCTTCGATGCCCTCAATGCCGAGCTCTACACCGCGGGCGAGCGCGCGCAGTTTATGGGTTCGCTCTCCAACCCCGGCACGCGCTTTATCAATAACATCATCTATGCCGTGGTCGCTGTGATCGGCTGCGTGGGCGTGATCACGGGCGTGCCCGCGGCGCTTACGGTGGGCGGTGTGCAGATTTTCCTGTCCTATGCCAACCAGTACACCAAGCCGTTCAACGAGGTCACCAACGTCATTACGCAGATCCAGACGGCGTATGCCTCGGCGCGCCGCATGTTTGCGCTGCTCGATGCGCGCGAGCAGGAGCCCGATGCGGCGGATGCCGTGGAACTTGCCGCCCCGCAGGGTGAGGTGACCTTTGAGCATGTGGACTTTAGCTACGTGCCCGACCGCAAGCTGCTGCAGGACATCTGCATCGAGGCTAAGCCCGGCATGCGCTTTGCCCTGGTCGGCCCCACGGGCTGCGGCAAGACGACGCTCATCAACCTGCTGCTGCGCTTTTACGATATCGATGCCGGACGCATCATGGTCGATGGCAGGTCTTCGCGTGACTACACGCGCGCAAGCCTTCGCCGTGCCTTTGGCATGGTGCTGCAGGACACTTGGCTGTTCGAGGGCACGGTGGCGGAAAACATCGCTTACGGTTGCCCGGATGCCACGCGCGAGCAGGTTATCGAGGCGGCCAAGCGCGCGCACGCACACAAGTTTATCGTGCAGCTGCCAGGCGGCTACGATACAGTCATCGGCGAGGACGGCGGCACGTTTAGCCAGGGTCAAAAACAGCTGCTGTGCATCGCGCGTGTCATGCTCACCGACCCGGCGATTCTGCTGCTGGACGAGGCAACGTCGAGCATCGATACTCGCACCGAGCTGCAGGTGCAGGCGGCATTCGACGAGCTCATGGCCGGCCGCACGAGCTTTGTGGTGGCGCATCGCCTGAGCACGATTCGCAACGCCGACTGCATCCTAGTGATGCGCGACGGCCGGATTATCGAGCGCGGCACGCACGACGAGCTGCTAGCGGCAGGCGGCTTCTACGCCGAACTCTACTGCAGCCAGTTTGCCCAGTAGGGGCTACCGATTAGCGGCAGATGGTTTACATCTGCGTTGTTAGTACTAAGATATTCATCTAATAAATTGCATTAGTGGCTTTAGTTTTGGGGGAAACGAGGCAACGTGACTATGACGTGCTCTTTGGTGGTTAACAGCAAGAGCGGTAATACCAGGATGGTTTCGGGCGCGATCAAGCGCGCTCTGCAGGCTGCGGGTGTTGAGTTTGTCCATGCCGCGGCGTTGAGCGACGATGCGGATGCAGATCAGGTTGCGCTCGAGGCGCAGGGCGCCTGCGCGGCCGACACGGTGCTCGTCGGTTTTTGGTGCGACAAGGGCGCGTGCACGCCTTCGGTCGCGGCGTTGCTCTCCGCTTTGCACGGCAAGCGCGTCTTCCTGTTTGGCACCTGCGGCTTTGGGGCCGATCAGAGCTATTACCAGCAGATTATCGACCGCGTAACTTCCAATTTGGCTGGGGATGCCGAGCTTGCGGGCTGGGCGATGTGCCAGGGCAAGATGGGCCCCGCGGTCAAGCAGCGCTACGAGGCCATGCTCGAGCAAGATCCCGACAACGCGCGCTATAAGATGCTGCTCGACAACTGGGTTGCCGCAAAGGATCACCCCACCAAGGAAGATCTGGACAACATGGCTGCAGCCGCCAAAAAGGCCGTGCTGGGGGAGTAGCTCCCATCGCTGACGGCGGTCGGTCCATCTTTCTAAATGAAACGTCCTCCCGGGCGTCGGGGCACGAAGTTCCCTGCTCTACAGTCCTGCGCAAGACGAAGGCCACATTAAGTGGCCTTCTTTGCGTGCGGAACTCGCGATGAACTTCGTGCCCCGCCGTCCGGGAGGACGCCTCTTTATTGATGGGAGGCCTGATAGGTCGATGGTTCCGTGCCCGGATGCGTCCAAAGTGGGACGGGCTTTCCGGATGGTCAGGCTTTCGAAAAATGCGTCCCGGAAATTGCCTTTGGAATGGGACGTAGTTTCCCGTTGAGGTGCTTTGCGGAAAGTGCATCCCACTCTGGGCGGTCGAAGTGGGACACACTTTCCCAAAGGCGCTCCAACGGGAAATTGCGTCCCATTATTCGGTCAAGAAACGGGATGCATTTTCCCAATGAGAGCAAAACCGGAAAATGCATCCCACAATCAGCCCTCAAAGTGGGACGCCGTTTCCCAATGAGGCTCAAGCGGAAAATGCATCCCGGAATTTGCGCTCAAAGTGGGATGCGGTTTCCGGTTGAGGGTCTAAGGGGAAAGTGCGTCCAAGAATCGACGCTTGAAATGGGATGCAGTTTCCCGATGAGGCACTCGACGGAAAATACATCCCAGAAATGGCCTTTGAGCTGGGATAAGATTTCCGCGGCATCTCGGATTCTCAAAAATGAGACACGCCGTTGGCGAAAATGAGACACGTGATATCGGGCATCGGACGTATCATTTGCAAAAATGAGTCCACTCCACTCGAATAAAGCGAGGTCCCTCATGTACGTTCCACACCTCCGTATCCGTAGGCTGTCGAAAATCCCGCTTGTTGGGACGGCGGCGCTTGCTGCGTTGATCGCCACGAGCGTCGCCTGCTTCACGGCCACGCCCCAGGTTGCCCAGGCGGCAGACGCGCCCGCAATCACCGATATGACCGAGCAGGATTATCAAGCCCTGGGTCTGGGCACGAGCGAGGACATTCCGGCCGATACCGTTGGCCCCTATTCCACTGATACCCCCACGACGTTTGCCACGCGCAGCGAGGTCTATATGGCAGCTAACGGTAGCCATGGCAATCGCTACACTCTGCGCGACAAGCTCGAGAACGTCGAGCGCGGTGACATTGGCGGCAGCAGCAAACTCACCGATGGCTATGGAAGTGTGTGGGGCGCCGCAAAGTTCTGGCAAAACGTCAACAACTTCGATACGAACAGCGATCTCTACAAGCATAGCGACTACGGTGGCGGCACCTGGTCGTACCTAAGCAACAATGAGTCCTCAACAGTACTCGCCAACGACAACAACGGTTTCTCGGGCATTCACGCCACGAGTGTTGAGTTCTGCAGCGACGCCAGCACGGGCAAAAAGAGCCGCGTTGCCGAGCTCCGTGCCTACGGCGACAGTTCCTCCACGACGATTGACGGCAAGTCATACGCCGGAAAGGTTGAGCTGGTCCTCTACTCGTTTAGCAACGGGCGTACGCGCACTCTCGACACACACCTGCCGGTGACGGTCAACACTAATATGATGTACGAAGGCCGTTTTAAGTACCTGGATGCCGGTTACCTGCAAGAGCACGACGCCGTCTTTGATGTCGAGGCGGGCGATGTCGATGGCGACGGCGTCGACGAGCTTTTTGTCTACGCGGGCTGCTATGTCGACGAGAACGGCGTGCGCAAGGCTGTAGTCGACATGTATGACTTGGAGGGCGGCAACTGGAAGCAAAGCGTCGTCAAGATCGATGCCGGTAACGCCGCGGACTACACCACGCACAACAAGGGCGGGAACGACTCCTGGACGCAGCTTCAGTCAGCTCCTGTCGTTTCGCTAGCGGCCGGCGACCTCGATCGCGATTTTTGCGATGACCTCGCCATCGTGGTCTCGGCACCCTGCGGCAAGAAGAATATTGATAAGTCGACGCATTGCGAGCTGTTTTCGTGGGATGCATCCAAGGGTGCGCTCGTCCATGTCGATGCTCTGGGCGACGCGGGCGCAATCTCCCTCTCCGCGAACGGCAAGACCATGGTCGCTGCGAATGCGACGTTCGGCACGTTTGCCGCCTACGATGAAGAAGGAAAGAAGACGGGTGAAACTGTCACGGGCCTTATTCTTGCGGGCTATGACTGGCAACGCAGCGCTTTTGATTACGGCGCTTCTGACGGCAGCAAGGGGCTGTACGGCGCGCTGTACCGCTACGCGTATTTTGACTCGGAGTCTGGCGAGTTCAAGCTTTCCGATTGTAAGGAATACAGAGACGGGCTCCTCGCCTCCTATGGGCTGATGCATGTGCCCAACAGCGCATGGAAGGATGGCGCTCAGGATAAGCGCTATCCGTGCACCTTGGCGCCTATTGCCCTTGCCACTGCCAACCTTGACGGCCTGTCCGAGCAGCTGGCGGTTGACGAGGTGCTCGTGGGCGGCGATGTGTTCCGCGACTTTGCCTGCAACACGGCACAGAGCGGGGCTCAGGGCTTGGGGTCCATGGTCGGAACCATGAGCATGAGCGGTCAGCAATACAACAGCAGCAACAAGCATGACCACAAGGGTATAGAACAGGTGTGGATCAGCGACGTCAAGGCGGGCAGCGTCTCGGGTTCGGACCGCTATAACGAGAGCTTTATCGCCGTGGTGGGCAAGCACCGCGACGAGGACCTGCGCAAGAACGATGACTACTATTGGATGACCGCCTCGCATTTTTCGCTCGACGAGAACGGAAAGGTGCGCCGCGGCGAGGAGCAGGTGATTAGCGAGAGCAACCGTCGCGGCACTACCTACGGCACATTTATCTCGCTCGCGCTGCCCGATGTCGACAACGACAGCGTCAAGATCACGTACAAGGACCGCTACAAGGTCTATACCAACCCGCGCGTGCTTGCCGTGCTGCAGGATGCGCCCTATGTTGAGGATCTGGAGCAGGCATACGGCTATCTGGTGTTGGGCGGCACGTCATACGGAGAGGAAAAGGGCACGGGGACATCCCAGGGCTATACCATTGGCGCCGAGTTGGGCGTTGCCGTCGAGGTGCAGACCGGTCCGCCCCTGGTCGCGATGAGTGCTTCAGTCGATTTTGCCGCCGAGGGATGCTATGACTACCGGAGCGAGCGCACGGTCAGCGCAAGCGTAAGCTATGAGTCGCATGCCGGCGAGGGTGACAAGGCCGTGCTCTACACGATTCCGATGGTCTATTACGAGTATGAGATCGAAAATGAGGAAACTGGTGGCAAGGGCGTGATGGCGGCGCCCGTGTCGCTCGGCGCGCAGACCTCGGTCGTTAATGTCGAGGCCTATGACCGCATTGCCAAACAGCACAATATGACGCCGCTCAGCTACTTTTTGACCAACCGGTCGGGAGAACCCGGAACCTATCAAACGACGCTCAACGGCGAGACTCCCGTTGGGGATTCCTTTGGCCTGGGCAAGCCTGGCGTAACGCGCGCCTACACGCACGATGGGTTTAACGGCGCCGCCGCGCAGTCGGGGGCGAGCATTGAGCAGACCATCGAAGTCGAGGAGGGCAAGGAGCAGGAGCTCGAGCTCGGCTTGACGCTGAACGGCAGCGTTGTCATGGGCGCGAAGCTCGCAAAGCACGAGTTGTTTGGCGGCCTGTGCTTTGGTGCCAACGCCGGCTTTACTACGGGTAACTCCTCGAGTGAATCGACCGAATACGGCGGCACCGTCGACAACCTGCCCGAGGCCGCGCAGGGCAAGTACGGTTTTGTGTGGCGTCTGGGCGTCAACGCGGTGGATGTCGACAAGTTCGAGGCAGACTCGGGCGACAAGCTCGGCACCAAGGACACCGACCAGTTCTGGATCGTGGGCTATGACGTTAAGGACGTCGAGATGCCCGACGCGCCGGCCGTGACGGGCTTTACGGCAAACGCCGTCGATTCGACCAGCGTTACGTTTAGCTGGGACGATGTACTCGCAAACAAGAGTGGCTTTAGCTACGGCGTGGGCATGCTGCAGAGCAATGCGGCGGATGCGGTCGTCAATAGCTGGAAGATTGCCGACAACACGCAGACCTCGCTCAAGTGGGATGGGCTGCAGCCCAATACGGAGTATCGATTCGCCATCGCCGTCGTTAAGAACGGATCCACGACCGAAACAGGTATTCGCTCGGCAATCATCACGGTCAAGACCATGCCCGATGGCATGACGATGACCGTGAGCGGACCTGCGGCGGATGCTGCGGAGGGGTCGGATCTTGGATACGACTCTTCGGTTGAGCGCGCGGCGGGAAGCCACCTGACGCTCTCGGCGATTGGCCATGTGAAGCAACTCGGTGCCGACGATAGCGAAACAGGGCTGGCACCGACCTATATGTGGTACCGCAAGGGCCGCGGCGAGACAGAGTTTAAGCTCGTGGGTGCCGATGGCAACCTCGCGGCTGGAACGGCCTCAAAGCTCGAGATTGACCTGACCGCAGACGATGACGGTGCGCAGTATTACTGCCACGTGGGATACAACGACGTGGGCCTCGACACCGGCACGACGCTCGTGAATATCGAGGCCGAGGAGACGGCGCCCACAACGGTGAACGCCACCCCGATCCGCACGCGCCGCCTGTTCTCACAGGCAAGTGCGGGCGCCAAGAAGTTCCTGGACCATACGCTGGTAAACACCGCCGGCCCAACCGATTCCGAAGGCTCAAAGGACCCCGAGACTCCTGAGACCCCGACGAACCCGGACAAGCCCAAGTCCGACAACGGAGCTAAGACCGACACCAAGGTCAAGACTACGACCACAGCGAAGAACCTCGCAAACACCGGCGACCAAACATTCGCCCTAGTCGCCACCGCAGCAGCAGCGGGAGCAACGCTCGTAGTGATAGCCCTCATCATGCTGATCAAGCGCCGCAAGACCCACTAGTAGCCAGTCGAACATATCGACAACCCAAAAACCCGGGTAGCCAAAAAACAGGCCACCCGGGTTTTCTGTTGAGTGGAGACTCCGCAAGCGGAAACTGCATCCCACAATTAGCGCCCGGAACGGGACACATTTTCCGTCAAGCCCTCATCCGGAAAATCCATCCCAGTTTGAGCGCCCGGACCGGGACGCACTTTCCCAAAGGGTCCTCAACGGGAAACTGCGTCCCATAATTAGGCCGAGAAATGGGATGAACTTTCCCAATGAGAGCCAACCGGAAACCACGTCCCAGAATCAGCCCCCAAAGTGGGACGCACTTTCCCAACGAGCCTCAACCGGAAAATACATCCCGGAATCCAGCTGAATAGTGGGACACACTTTCCCAATCGGGTCCCAAGCGGAAACTGCATCCCGTTCCGGACGTGAATTCTGGGACACGGTTTCCGGATGCAAAAAGGCCACATGACGTGGCCTTCGACTTATATATGTTCAGCGGATACCCCTACGACAAGCCGCGCTCCAACAACAAGGCGTCTGCCCGGCGACGCGGAACGTAAGGTTCATCGCGAGTTCCGCACGAGCCGGAGAGCACTTAATGTGCTCTCCGTGCGAGCAGGACTGTCCGAGCAGGGAACCTTACGTTCCGCGCCGCCGGGCAGACGAACCAGTTATGAGTGACCCGCTACTTGATCTTGGTCGTACCCGGTGCCAGGTTGGGGTCGGTTTCGTTGGCCTCGGTCTGGAAATGCTCGGTGTAGACGTTCTTGCCGTCGCGGAACATCTCGTAGTACTGCATCTTGGCGTAATCCTCGCGCGCCTTGGTGGCGGCTGCTGCGGCGGCGTCGTCGCCGGTGACGTTGGAGGAGAGCGCCCAGCGCAGGCTGGCGTCCTCGTAGCCCACCGAGTTGATGGCGGGCAGCGACTCACGCAGCGTCATGTGCGCCTTCTGGTAGTCGGAGAGGGGTGCGCCGATCAGCTGCATAAGCTGCGTGGACAGGTAGTTGGTGGACAGGTCGTCGACCTCGCTCGTCTGGTCGCAGCCGGCAACGTCGTAGTTGGCCCAGATGATGTAGTCGGTCTGCCACAGACGCTCCTGATGCGTGGCGTCGTCCTCACCGGTAAACCACTTGTCGTTGAACTTGGACGGGAAGAACGGCTGGTGATCGCCCCAGAACACCACGACCACCTTGCGGTCGAGCTTGCTCAGGGCGTTAAGGAAGTAGCGCAGCGCCTGGTCGGACTGCTCGATGCACGAGACGTACTCGTCGACATCGGAGAGCGTGCCGTCCTCGACGGTCTTGGCGTCCAGATCGGTCGTGTCGATGTTCAGGTGCATCTGCTTGTCGACCGGCAGCAGGCCCGTGTCGTAGCCCGAGTGGTTCTGCATGGTCACGTCGAAGATAAACTGCGGATCGGCGTTCTGGTCGAGCAGCTCAAGAATCTTGTCATAGGTCGCCTGGTCGGTCACCATACCGCGCAGAGTGTCGGCTCCCTGGAAGTCGTTGATGGACAGGAACCGGTCAAAGCCAAAGTCCTTGTACACGTTCTCGCGGTTCCAGTTGGTGGCGTGGTTGGGGTGCATGGCCGTGGTGGAATATCCGAGCGACTTGAACTGCTCTGCCAGGTTCCCGGTCGTTTCCATGTTGTAGATGGTGTAGGGGTACACGCCCGAGCCCAGGTTGGCCATGGAGTTGCCGGTCATAAACTCAAACTCGGTATTGGCGGTACCGCCGCCGTAGGCGCTCACGTAGAGCTTGCCGCGGCTGAGGCAGTTGGACAGGTTCTTAAAGTACTGCGGGCCCTCGTAGCCGGCGCGCATGTTCTGGTAGATCGACAGATCCGAGAAGGTCTCGTTCATGATGGCGATGACCGTGGGCTTCTCGCTGTCGAACTGCTCCTTTGCGGCGGCGCGCTCATCGCTCTTAGCCGCGTCGGATTTGTCATAGGCCTTGGCGTACTTTTTGAGCGTGGCCTTGGCATCGTCGACGGAGTAGTCGGCGGGTTTGGGCGGCTTGATGGACTGCGCTGCGCTAATGAAAGCGGGCAGGTAGCCCTCGCGCCAGTAGCTCTCGAGCGGGCGCCAGGTGTAGACGGTGATGCCGAGGGTGTTGTAGTAGTCGATGAGCGTGACGTGTGCGGTCACACCGCCCAGGCACAGCACGGCGACGAGCAGGTTGGTGAGCAGCATGCGCTTGGCGTTGGCGGCGCCCTTCTGACGGTGCGGTGCCACCAGGCCGGCGTACTCGCACAGCAGCATGGCGATGGCGGTAAAGCCCATGGACAGCACGCAGAACAGCGAGATCGAGAAGGTGTAGCCGGTGCCGGCGACCGCGGCGGCGGTGGAGATGGCCGAAAGGTCGCCCGGCTGGATGGGCATGGATTTAAACGTGATGACGAAGAACTCGGCAATGCCCAGGACAAAGAGGGCAAAGGCCAAGACCGCGGGGGCTGCGCCGTGGCGCTGGAACAGGAAGAACAGGCCGACCATGAGCGTGGTGATGATGGCCCACTCGAGCAGGATGCACAGGGGGTAGACCCAGGTAAAGTCGTGGTTGGACGAGACCTCCATGCCCAGCAGCGCAAAGACGCCGGCGAGCAGCAGGCACAGGACGGCGGCGACGAGCGGTTTACCCACAAAGGCTCCGCGCAGGCGGGCGAGCTTGCCGGTGGGGGCGGGGGCGTCGGGCCCGGCGAACGCAAAGACGCGCGGGGCGATGCGGTCGCGGGCGATGCTGGCCCAAGCGCAGCCGGTGAGGATGGCGTTGGTCAGGATGAGCATCACGAAGGCGAGCGGCTCGTTCTGCGCGACGAGGCCAATAGCGCCCCAGACGGTCAAAAAGAGCTGGAACAGGCCAAAGGCGACGCTCCAGGCGAAGGCGCCCTTGGCAACGGTGCCCGACTGAGCGCGAATGGCCTTGGCCTCGCGCAAGACAAGGTAGACGGTCGCCGCAAGACCGACGAGCGAGATGGCGGCAGCGAACATGCTGAGACTCCTCACAAACTAAAACGTACGAAAGCGGGGGTTTACCCGATTGTTACCAAGATATGTGCTGCAATTGGTGTCTGCGCACAACAACCAGCCATATTAACGCGCACGTGTGACGGTGTGGCGCAATGTAGTGGCGACCTGCGCGATAATGGACGGGAATTACACGGAAACGTAAAGGCTTCTTAAAGAATTGGCGAGGATGAGGCGATGAACGAACGGGCTTGTATGACGAGTGCGGGTGACGTGGACGCTGGCATGGACGCGGGCGGCTATCCGGTCGAGACGACGGGCAATGCGGTGCTGGACACGTTGGAGCACCGTTCCTCCACGCGTGCCTTCGCGCGTGATGACGACGACCGTCCCGTGGCGGTGACCGACGAGCAGCGGGCGGCAATTTTGCATGCGGCGAGTCGCGCGCCGTCGGCGGGCGCCATGATGATGTATTCCATCGTGAGCATTCGCGAGCAGGCTACGCTGGATCGTCTGGCCGACCTGTGCGACCACCAGCCCATGATCGCCAAGGCGCCCTGGGCACTTATATTTGTGGTCGACTATGCCAAGTGGATCGATCTGTTTGAGCACGTGGGCTGCTTTGAGCCCGAGTTTGTCGAGCGCACGGGCAAGGCGCCCCGCCGTGCACCGGGTTTGGGTGACTTTGCCATCGCGGCCCAGGACGCCGTGATCGCTGCGCAAAACGCCGTGGTCGCCGCCGAGGCCCTGGGCCTGGGGAGCTGCTACATCGGTGATATCGTCGAGAATGCCGAGGAAGTGGCCGAGCTGCTCGATCTGCCTCCGTATACCATGCCGCTGTCGATGCTCATCATCGGCACGCCCCGTAAGGAGCGTCCGGCCATTGCGCATCCCGTGGTGAACCTGGTGCACGAGGAGCGCTACTGCCGCGCCGATGCTGCGACTATGGACGCGCAGGTAGCCGAGATGGACGCGATGTTCCGTCCGCATGCCCGCGTGGTGGGGGAGCGCGTCGTGGACATCTATACCCGCAAGCACACGAGTCCCTTTATGGCCGAGATGAGCCGCTCCATGGAGTGGTGGTTCAAAAATTGGCTCGGAAAATGACGGATGCGACAAAGAGACAGTCCCTTTGTCACATTCCATATCGCCGAGGTGGCTTAAAGGCCGTATAAATGTTTATCTAGCTGGGAAAACAGTGCCATTCAAACATGGGCCGATTACCTATAATTCCTTCGAACATTAAAGTTGGGAGGAAACCGGCTTATGGAACAAAAGGCCAAGGAGGCAGCTTCGCACGCTGCGATTCCTGTGAGCATCTCGGCGATGCTCGTCACGCTGGGCGTGGTGTACGGCGATATCGGCACCAGCCCTATGTATGTAACCAAGGCGCTCGTTGCCGGCAACGGCGGCATCGGAAGCGTCACGGAGGAGTTCGTGCTCGGCGCGCTCTCCCTTGTCGTGTGGACGGTCACGTTGCTGACCACCATCAAGTATGTGCTCATCTCGCTGCGCGCCGATAACCATGGCGAGGGCGGTATCTTTGCCCTGTACAGTCTGGTCAAGCGCTGTGGCAAGTGGCTTATCATCCCCGCCATGCTAGGTGGCGCCGCGCTGCTCGCCGACGGCATCCTCACGCCGGCCGTTACCGTTACCACGGCCATCGAGGGCCTGCGCACCATCCCGGCGGTCCATGCCGTGCTGGGCGATGACCAAGGCCGCGTCGTCGCCATTACGCTCGCCATCATCATCGTGCTCTTCTTGGTACAGCGCATCGGTACGGCCAAGATCGGTCACGCCTTTGGCCCCATCATGACGCTGTGGTTCCTGTTCCTGGGCGGCACGGGTCTGTTCTTTGTCTTCCAGCACCCCGCCGTGCTGCTGTGCCTCAACCCGGTGCGCGGCATCGCCTTTTTGCTGAGCCCCAACAACCACGCGGGCATCATGATTCTGGGCAGCTGCTTCCTCGCCACCACCGGTGCCGAGGCGCTCTACTCCGACATGGGCCACGTCGGCCGCGGCAACATCTACGCTACCTGGCCGTTCGTTAAGTGCTGCCTGCTGCTTTCCTATATGGGCCAGGGCGCTTGGCTTATGAACAACGCTGCCAACCCCGAGCTCATGGGCATTGCCGACCTCAACCCGTTCTACCAGATGCTCGCCCCGGGCCTGCGCCCGTTTGCCGTCGGCCTTTCCACCGTCGCGGCCATCATTGCCTCGCAGGCGCTCATCACCGGCGCATTCTCGCTGGTGTCCGAGGCCAGCCGTCTGGACCTCATGCCGCACATGCAGGTCTTCTACCCTGCCGAGACCAAGGGCCAGCTCTACATCCCCATGGTCAACAACGTCATGCTTGTCGGCTGCGTCATCGTGGTGCTGCTGTTCCAGAACTCGGCGCATATGGAAGCCGCCTACGGCCTTGCCATTACGCTGACTATGATGTGCACCACGCTGCTGCTCTTCTTCTACCTGCACGAGGAGCGCAAGCTCAAGGTTGCTCCGTGGATCTTCGCGGCCTTCTTCCTTTTGCTCGAAGGCTTCTTCTTCGTGAGCTCACTTACCAAGTTCTTCCACGGCGGCTACTTCACCATCCTCATGGCCGCGCTCATCATGGGCATCATGGTGTGCTGGTACAACGGTACGGCTGTTGAGCAGCGCCAGTTTACGCTTCTGCCGCTGCGCAGCTACCTGCCGCAGCTCAAGCGCCTGCGCGACGACGACCGTTACGAGCGCATGAGCGACAACGTCGTGTACCTGACCAAGGACACCCATACCGACTACATCGACCGCGATATCGTCTATTCGATCTTGGACAAGCATCCCAAGCGCGCCCGCGCCTGGTGGTTTGTGAATGTCGAGACCATGGACGAACCGCACACCTTTGCCTATTCGGTCGAGACGTTCGGCACCGATTACGTGTTCCGCGTGCATCTGTACCTGGGCTACAAGATCAACCAGCGCGTCAATGCCTACCTGCGTCAGGTCGTTCAGGACCTGGCTGCCACCGGCGAGCTGCCGCCGCAGACGCATGACTACTCGGTCTACAAGGATCCGGGTAACATCGGCACGTTCAAGTTCGTCCTGATCCGTAAGCTTCTGGCGCCCGAAAGCGATGTGGAGCCCAGCGAGCGTACGGCCATCACGCTCAAGTACATCATCCGTCGCGCCGCCGGCACGCCTGCGCGTTGGTACGGCCTGGAGAACTCCAACGTGAGCTTTGAGTACGTGCCGCTGTTCACCAAGTTCAAAGCCGTGAACAAGATGCAGCGCCTGGCCCCCAACGAGCGCCCGTAGTCGACGCTCGAGGTTTGTCTGCGAACGGGCGGGCTTGTATTGATGGGGATTGAGTCCTGGGAGGAAACCATGGATGCAAAGGTGCTTGACGGTTGCGATCTTGCTGCCGAGATGGTGCGTGAGGCACGCGCCGATGCCGCCGAAGATCGGTTCTTTACGAATCGTGCCAACATGGACATGGCCGATCGCGTGATTTCGATCGTGGTGACGGTGCTTGTCGCGGCGTGCGTGTGCGCACTGCTCGCGCACGTGCTGTTTGTCTAACGACCGCAGGTTGCAAAGGCTTTACACTTGGAACCACCACAAGGGGAAACCACCACAAGGGTGCCTGTCCCCTTGTGGTGGTTTTTGTTTTTGAGAGAGGGGCGGGACGCTGATGGACGTTCGTACGGACGGCGATATTGCCGATAGTTTTTGGTGGCGGCGCACAACGCTGACGCGCCGCACTCCTCTGTATGACGCCTGCGTATCGGTGGGGCTGCTGGTCGCGGCGACGATTGTGGGCGCGCTGCTCGACCATCCGGGTCTCGCGCCGAGCATCATGATCGTCTATGTGTTCGCCGTTCAGCTGTGCGCATTCTTTACCTGGAGTCGCCTGTATTGCTTGCTGAGCTCGGCTGCCGCCGTGGCGCTCTACAACTTTTTGTTTGTCGACCCGCGCTACTCGCTGTCGCTTATCGACCGCGGCTATCCCGGCATGTTCTTCATCATGTTCGTGGTTTCGCTTGTGTCGAGCTCGATTGCGTTGGCCCTGCGCCGCGCCTTGGCACAGGCTGCCGCCAGCGACCGCCGCACGCATATGGTGCTCGAGACCAACCGCATGCTGCAGCGGTGCGCCGATCAGCATCAGATCGTTCACGCCATGGCCACGCAGCTTGCGCGTCTTTCGGGCTGTCCGGTCGTGTGGTACAGCGCCGACGCCGAGGGCGATGACCTGCTGCCGCGTGCGACGTACACGGCCGTGGGCGATGCCGCCCCGGTGCACGAGCTGGCGCCGCAGATGCCGCCGCGGCTCTCGGCGTCCGCCTATGTGGGGATGCCGCTCGACGCCACGTTTGGCGGCTCGGCGTTCTACGGTATATACCTGACTGTGCGCTCGGGCGACGGCTTCGTGCGCTCGGGCGACCCCGCCTCGGTGGTGGGCGTGCTGGCTATCGTTGCCGAGCCCGACGTGCTGACGCACGAGGAACGGACACTTGCCGATGCCATCGTGAGCGAAGGCGAGCTGGCACTCGATCGCGCCCGCGCCATGGAGGCCCGCGAGGAGGCGGCGGTGCTCGCCAAAAACGAGCAGCTGCGCGCCAACCTACTGCGTTCCATCTCGCACGACCTGCGCACACCGCTCACCAGTATTTCGGGTAATGCCGACGTGCTGCTCGACCAGGGCTCGACCGGCACCGCCGTGCTCGACGCCCAGACGCGCCGCGGCCTGCTCCTGTCCATTCGCTCGGATGCGCAATGGCTCAACGCTACCGTCGAGAACCTGCTCGCCATCACCAAGCTCGAGGGCGGCGGCATGCATCTGTCGACTACGCTCGAGCTCATGGATGATATCGTCGAGGAGGCGCTGCGCCACGTAAGTCCGGCCGTGCGCGAGCACGACCTTAAGGTGGTGGCGTGCGATGAGCCGGCGCTCGTCAACGTCGACGCGCGCCTGATGGTGCAGCTGGTGGTCAATCTGGTGAACAACGCCGTCACCTATACGCCCGCAGGCTCGCATATCGTGATTTCGATTGGCGTTGACGATGGGCACGTGACGTGCTCAGTGGCCGATGACGGCCCGGGCATCGCGCCCGAGGATCGCGAGCGGATCTTTGAGTCGTTCTACACCGCCAACCACGGTTTGGCCGACAGCCACCGCAGCGTGGGCCTGGGACTTTCGCTCTGCCGCTCCATTGCGTTAGCGCATGGCGGTAGCATAGAGGTTGCCGCGGCGGACCCGCACGGCTCGGTCTTTACGATTGAGCTTCCCGTCGCTGACGTTTCGTTTGATAAGGAGTAGCGCCGTGCCGAACTCTGCCGTAAAACCGCTCATCTTGGTCGTTGAGGACGACCCAGCTGTTCGCAACCTTATCGTTGCTGCGCTCGAGGCGCACGGCTTGCGTCATATGGCCGTGGAGACCGCCCATGCCGCCATCGCCGCCGCCTCATCGCAGACGCCGAGCATCGTGCTTCTCGATTTGGGCCTGCCCGATATGGACGGCGTCAAGGTGGTGGAGTCGGTGCGTACATGGTCGGGCATGCCGATCATTGTGGTCTCGGCGCGCAGCGAGGACGCGGACAAGATTCGCGCGCTCGATGCCGGCGCCGACGACTACCTGACCAAGCCGTTTTCGGTCGAGGAGCTGCTCGCGCGCATTCGCACGACGCTCAGGCGTCTCTCGTATGCGCAAACGGGCGGCGTTGCCTCCGAGGGCTCGTTCGATACCGGTGAGCTGCATATCGATTTTGATGCCGGCATCGCCACGATGGATGGCGAGGAGCTGCATCTGACGCCGATCGAGTACAAGCTCCTGTGCCTGCTGGCGCATAACGCCGACAAAGTGCTGACGCACCAGTTTATCCTGCACGAGATTTGGGGCACGGCAACTAAGAGCGACCTGGCGAGCCTGCGTGTCTTTATGGGCACGCTGCGCAAGAAGATCGAGTCCGACCCCGCGCACCCGCGCTATATCCAGACGCATGTGGGTATCGGTTACCGATTGGTCACCCAAGGTTAGATCGCCAACCACCATCCCAATATGAGTTGCGGTGAAATAGTTCCTGTTTGGCCTTTGCCAGGCATTTTTAGGAACTATTCCACCGCAACTTTGTTATTTGCCCTTGGGCTTGCTGGCGTAGAACTTCTTCTTTTTGGGCTTGCCGGCAGGAGAGGGTTTGCCGGCAAAGTTCAACTTGCCGTTGCCGGCCTGCGCGTGCGCGGGTACTGCCGCACGGGGCTTGCGGGCTTCGGGGCTGCGCAGCTCCTCGGTTCGCTCTGCAATCTCCTCGGCGCTAAAGCCGACCTCGGCCATGGCATCTTCGATGGGCAGGCGGCGCACGATATAGCAGTGGTGCACCTTCTGGTTGCGCGCGAAATCCTCGGGGATGGTCTGTGCCGTAATGTCCTCCAGCACGACGCCCGCTCGTGCGAGCTTGCGCGTCTCGGGGCGGAAGCCGCGCAGGTTGCAGCTAAAGATGGCATGGCCGCCCTGTGCGAGCAGGCGCGACACGCCGGCCAAAAGCTCAACATGGTCGCGCTGGACATCCCAGGTGCGACGGCCCATCTTGGACGAGTTCGAGAACGTGGGCGGGTCGACAAAGATCAGGTCCCAGCGGTTGCGCGTCTGGCGCTGGTCACGAATCCAGGCGAGCACGTCATCGCGCACAAAATGATGCTGCGGCCCCACAAAGCCGTTCTGACGCATATTGCGCTCGGCCCAGTCCAGATAGGTGTTGGAGAGGTCGACCGTCACGGTCTCCTCGACGCCGCCGTCTGCCGCATAGCAGGTGGCGGTGCCGGTGTAGGCAAACAGGTTGAGGAAGCGGCGCGCCTGCTTGGCGTGCTCGCGCACTAGGTTGCGGGTGACGCGGTGATCCAGGAAGATGCCCACATCCAGATAGTCGTCAAAGTTGACGGCAAAGGTGAGGCCGCCCTCTTCGATGAGCGGCAGACGACGGCGTGCGATATTGGCGCGCTCGCCCGATGCGCCCTTGCCGGCGCCCTGCTTGCCGTACTGCGAGCCGCCGCGCGAACGCATGCGGGCCTTGGCGTGCACATGCTCGGCCGGAACATCAAGGATGCGCGGTGCGATGGCCAAGATGTCGAGCATGCGGGCCTGGGCAAGCGCGGGGTCGATGGTCTTGGGCGCGGCGTATTCGGCGATGACGAGCCAGCGGCCCGGCGTCTGCGGGCAGCCCTCGTACAGATCGATGGCGGCGGAGTAATCGGGCAGGTCGGCATCGTAGACGCGGTAGCAGCTCACGCCCTCGCGCTTGGCCCACTTGCGGCGCAGACGGGCATTCTTGCGCAGGCGGTTGGCGAACTGCTCGGACTCCGGGATGAGCACGGGCAGCGGCTTGCCGTCGCCCAGGTCGAGCGTGGCGGCAGGCTCGGGCATGGGGGTGCCGGCGGCGTTGTCGTTGACTTCGTTGGCACCCGCAATTTCGGCCTCGGTATCCGCACTGGCCGCAGCCTCAAACGCTGCGGCGGCATGGTCGAGCGAGGGCCAGACTTCGACGGTCGCCTCCTCGTTATTGGGCATGACGGCAATCGAGTGCTCGGGCTCGGCGTGGAGCGCGCGGGCCAGCAATCCGTCGCGGGTGAGCGCGGCGACCGGCGCCGCGTCAAGCTCGGGCGCGCGGCGCAGTTCACCGATGAGCGTCATGGTGTCATGCATGAGCGAAAGCGGTGCCTCGGTCGTATCTGCGACCACGGCGGCACCGGCGACGGCGCCCGCATGGTCCAGCACGGTGGCGGACTTGGCGGCGCAAAAATCGACAAAGCGCTTGTAGCCGGCGCACTTGACCATGCGCTCGGCGGTCTTGCGGGCGGCGGGGTCAACATCCACGGCCACGATGCGTGCCTGCCGCTCGCGTGCTGCCGCCTCGCGCTCGCGTGCCTCGGCAAGCAGCTGCTCCCACAGGGCGGCGTCGTGCAGCTGCCAGCCCTCAAAGCCCCAGCGCTCGCGGGCGGCCCCCGGGGCGCGGTCGGTTAGGATATTCACGGCTTCCAGCAGCAGGCCGCCGCCGGCGCACGAGGCGTCGACCAGCGTGGGCAGGGCTTCGTTCTCGTAATCGTCGGCCGTTAGCTCGCGCTCGCACAGCGTGGTCCAGCCGACCTGCGAAAGCACCAGGGCGGCGTAGTCGGGGCGCAGCACGTGCGAGCCCTCGCCGGCGCGGGTCGCTGCGGGCGGCAGGCGCTTGAATAACGGATCGCCCGAAAGGTCCAGGCTGATGCTCGCGCGACGCTGGCGCAGCGAAAGCAGCAGGTGAACGTCGGGGTCGGCGGCATCGACATCGGCGCGACGGCCCGTGGTCTCGGCCAGGCGGTCGCACAGCGCGTCTTTGGCGCGCAGGGCAGAGAAGCGCGTGTTGCGCAGCTGCTCGGTCACGCCGCGGGCGGTGATGGCGATGGTGGCTCCGGGGCGGATGATGGTCTCCCAGGCGATGTCGTAAACGCTATCGTACAGCTCGTCGGCATCCTGTGCCTCAAAGCGTCCGAGTACCACGAACACGCGGCTCGCCAGGCGCGACCATAGACAGGCGCGGTAGCCTTCTTCGAGCTCGCCCTCAAACGTGGCGCGGCCCTTCAGGCGGCGGACATGCGAAAGCCCGAGGCGTTTAAGCTCATCGGCGAGTGCGGACTCAAAGCCCTCGGGGCAGCTTGCGTAAAATTCCATGGGTGACCTCTCTGGTTGCGTCGCTCCATTATATGATGGATACTTCGTTTACTCTCGCCCCCGAAAGGAACCCATATGATTGATGCGTGCCCCGATTCCGCCGTGCTCTTTTTTGACGTGGACGGCACGCTGACGTCGTTCGATCCCGACAACATGACCGACAAGGACTTTTCGGCGGTTCACCCCTCGCAGACGGTCGTCGAGGCGTTTCATCGTCTGCGCGACGCGGGACACCAGGCATTTATCTGCACGGGTCGTCCCCTGTGGCTCATCGCGGACAGCTTGCGTGCGCTCGACCCCGCGGGCATCGTTGCCATGGCAGGCGCCACGCTCGAGGTCGAGGGCCGCGTGGTGCATGAGGACTGCTTTGACGAAGACATTGTTGCGGAGCTCGCTCGCCGTATGGTCGCGGCAGGGATTGAAGCCTTTTTCGAGACCAACGTGGCTACTTTTGCCCTGGAACCCGCGGGCGTTGAGCAGTCGTCTCTGATCGGCACTTCTGTGGTGCACAGCACCGAGGAAATGCGCGTCGACGGCAGTCTGCGCGTGGGCAAGGTAGGCCTCACTGCGCCCAGTTTGGCTCGCGTAGCCAACGATGACGGCTTTATCGATCGCGAGTTTGAGCTGTGCAACACCGGTGGTCAGAATCGCGAGCTGAGCCCCAAGGGCATCGACAAGGGCGTGGGCGTGGCGCGAGCGCTGGAATACCTGGGTCGCACCGGCAACGCGCGCACCTTTGGCTTCGGCGATTCGGGTAACGACCTGGGCATGCTCGCTGCGGTCGAGACGGCTGTCGCCATGGGCAACGCCATGCCCGAGGTCAAGGCGGTCGCCGACTATGTGACCGACGATGTCGCACACGACGGCACCGTCACAGCGATGCAGCATTTCGGCCTCATCTAATGAATCCCGCGTTCTGACGTTTGCTCAAACTGCGACTCTTTGCTTTTGCATGCTCAATCGATTTATCAATCCAAACACTGAGGTGTTTATACCGTTCGCCGAGAAGATAAAAACCCGCAGCTCACGCCTTGATAAACATAGGTAAAGTGTTTAGCAGTTTATCGGCCGCATGCAAACGAAAGGAATCAGGCAGATGGCAATCAAGGTGTTCGCTGACGGTGCAAACCTCGAGGGCATGCTCGACATGTACGAGAACGGCAACGTTCAGGGTTTCACGACCAACCCGTCCCTTATGAAGAAGGGCGGCGTGACGGACTACCGCGCGTTTGCCAAGGAGGTCCTGACCCACATCACCGATGTGTCCGTCTCGTTTGAGGTCTTTGCCGATGACGTCGAGACCATGGAGGTCGAGGCTCGCGAGATCGCTACCTGGGCCGACAACGTCTACGTCAAGATTCCGTGCGTGACCACCAAGGGCGAGTCCACCGCCGAGCTGGTCCGCAAGCTTTCGGCCGATGGCATCAAGGTCAACGTCACCACCATCTTTACGCCTACACAGGTCGATGAGATGGTCGAGGCCGTTGACGCCGAGACGCCGTCCATCATCTCGCTCTTTGCCGGCCGTATCGCCGACACCGGCGTCGACCCCATTCCGTTTGTGACGGAGTCGGTCAAGAAGGCCGCCGCTAAGCCCAACTGCGAGGTCCTGTGGGCGTCCACGCGTGAGCTTATCAACATTTACCAGGCCGAGGCCTGCGGTTGCCAGATCATCACGGTGCCCAACAGCATCCTGGCCAAGCGCAAGAACATCGGTCGCGACCCGTACGAGGTCTCGCTCGACACCGTCCGCGGCTTTGCCAAAGATATCGCGGCACTCGGTTTCCATATCCTGCCGTAACGTGAGCACTGGCTGCTCCGAGGGTTGTTCGCCCCGGCCTTTCCTTTCCTCTATCGCTCACTCGCTTCGCGAGGGTCGCGCCAGGCAAAGGAAAGGCCGGGGCTGCCGACACGAACTTGCCAGTAGGTTGGTGATTGGTTTCCATATCCTGCCGTGGGCAAAGGTACCCCCGCCTGCGCCGTGCAAAATTGAGAGTATTCAGCAAGGTAAAGGCTTTTACCAGCTAGATAAAGCACGGAACAGCCCCCGTTTTGGCTCTGACGACGCTAAAACGGGGGCTGTTTTTGCTTTTTCGCCTCTGAGGGGCATCCGGAACGGCGGAATTTGCAGAATACTCGCGATTTTGCACGTCGCTACCGGGGGGACCCTTGCTTTGGCGGTTTACTTCCCCTGCACCATGGTCAGGGAGATCTTTTTGCGGTCGCGGTCGACCTTCTCTACCCACACCTTTACCGTGTCGCCGACGCGTACCACGTCGCTCGGGTGCTTGACAAAGCGGTTGGCCAGCTTGGAGATGTGTACGAGGCCGTCCTGGTGCACGCCGACGTCGACGAACGCGCCAAAGTCGACGACGTTGCGCACCGTGCCCTTGAGCTCCATGCCGGGTTCCAGGTCGTCGATGGAAAGCGCCGAGCGGCTAAAGACCACCTCGGGCGCGTCGTCGCGCGGGTCGCGCCCGGGCTTCTTGAGCTCATTGACGATGTCGATGAGCGTGAGGGTGCCGCAGTCCAGGTCGCTTGCCAGTGCCGAGATGCTGCCCAGACGGCGCTCGATGTCGGGCACGCCGCCGCGGCTGAGCTCGCTGGCTTTAACGCCGGCGCGTTCCAGGACGGACGTGGCCACCTCGTAGCTCTCGGGGTGGACGCTCGTCGCGTCGAGCGGGTTCTTGCCGCCGCTGATGCGCAGGAAGCCCGCGGCGTTGAGATATGCCTTGGGCCCCAGCTTGGGGACCTTCTTAAGCTGACGGCGATCGGTAAAGGCGCCGTTTTCCTCGCGGTAGGCCACGATATTCTTGGCCACGCTCGGCGTGATGCCCGACACGTATCCCAGCAGGCTCGCGCTTGCGGTGTTCACGTCGACGCCTACGCGGTTGACGACGTCTTCCACCACGTGGCCCAGGGTGCGCGAGAGCTCGGCCTGGTCAAGGTCGTGCTGGTACTGGCCCACGCCGATGGACTGGGGCGGAATCTTGACGAGCTCTGCCAGCGGGTCCTGCAGGCGGCGGCCCAGGCTCATGGCGCCGCGCACGGTGACGTCCAGGTCGGGATACTCCAGGCTGGCGAGCTCGGAGGCGGAGTACACCGACGCGCCGGCCTCGTTGACGATGGTGTATCGCAGTCCGGGTGCCTGCTCGGCAATGAACTCCGAGACGACTTCTTCGGTCTCGCGGCTGGCGGTGCCGTTGCCGATGACGATGGTGTTGACGCTGTCCTTCTTGACGAGGCGGGCGAGCTCGCGCTTGGTGCCGGCGACGTCGTGGCGCGGCTTGGTGGGGTAGACCACGCCGTGGTCGAGCAGCTTGCCGGTTTCGTCCATGACGGCGACCTTGCAGCCCGTGCGGTAGCCCGGGTCGAGCGCGAGCACGCGGGCGCCGCGCACGGGGCGTGCCGAGAGCAAGCCTTCGAGATTCTTGGCAAAGACGTTGATGGCTTCGGTCTGGGCACGAACGGTGAGCTTGGCGCGGGCCTCGCGCTCCAGCGAAGGGGCCATGAGGCGCTTGTAACCGTCGGCGATGGCGGCGTCAAAGACGGGCGCGAACACGCCTTGGCGGCGGGGCCAACGGCTGCCGAGGCGCGCCGTCGCGACAGCACCGTCGACGTTCACGTGCACGCGGAGTTTGCCCTCGCGCTCACCGCGGTCGATAGCCAGCACGCGGTGGTTGGGTATACGGCGCAGCGGCTCGTCAAAGTTGTAGTAGGGCTCGTAGGGAGTCTTTTCGGCGGGGTCGGTGGCCTCGACGACGATGTCGGCGGTGTTTTGCGTAAAGGCGCGCAGGTCGGCGACGTTCTCGGGATCTTCGGCTACCGTCTCGGCCACGATGTCGGCGGCGCCGGCGAGCGCCTTCTCGGGCGTGTCGAAGCCGGCCTCCTCGTTGACGTATGCCGCGGCGGCGTCGAGTGCGCTGCCCTTGGCCGAGGCCTGCATGATGATCATGTTGGCGAGCGGCTCCAGGCCGGCCTCGCGGGCCTTTTGCGCGCGGGTCATGCGCTTTTTGCGGTAGGGCTTGTAGAGGTCCTCGACACGCTGGAGCTGCGTGGCCTCGCGAATCTGCTGTTCGAGTTCGGGCGTGAGCTTGCCCTGGGCGTCGATGAGCAGAATGACGTCCTCTTTGCGCTGCTCAAGATTGCGCAGGTAGGACAGGCGCTCGTCGAGCGCGCGCAGGGCGACGTCGTCCATGCCGCCCGTTGCTTCCTTGCGGTAGCGCGAGATAAAGGGGATGGTGTTGCCCTCATCGATGAGCTTGACGGCAGCCTCGACGTTGGCGGCCTTAAGGTTGAGCTCGCGGGCGAGCTGGGCGATAAGATCCATGGGACTCCTTGCGTTTAAGGTGCGTTTGCAGCACAGGGCTACCAAGGATACCACCCGTCCCAAAAGACTGTTTTGGGGTTGCGCCACGAAAGGGGCCTATCTACTACGTTTGAACCGTATGGGTCGACCATCCCCCGGTTTTCCGAAAATCGGCAAGCCGTCTACCTGCGGTTTTAATTTCGCGAAATTCGGCATGGTTGAGGGTAATCGGTTAAACGTAGTAGATAGGCCCATTTGGTGGCGAACGAATCAAGCCGAGGTGCAAAATAGCCCCCGCCCCAGAAAAATCGTCGTTAAGGTAGCAAAAAGCCCCGCGGGCAGGAGGCTGCTCGCGGGGCAAAGAAGAGGGGCATATTTGTGGCGGACCGAGGGGCTCGGCATGGGGTTTCTGCCGCGGTCTGTCCTAAGGCGTTACAGCTCGACGAGCTGGCCGGTCTCGGCGGCCTCCTTGATGGCGTTAAGCAGCGTGAGCGTCTTAACGTTGTCGGCGGGGGTCACGACGGGCTCGACCTCGCGGCGGACAACCTTCACAAAGTGCTTGAGCTGCATCTTGTGCGGCAGCGCTGGGTCAACGGCCGGGATCTCCATCTGCAGCGGCTTGTGCCAGTTGGATGCGCCGTCGTAGGAGAACTGGTGCAGGCGGGGCAGCGAAAGGGCACCCTTGGTGCCGCCAATAAAGTAGGCGTCGGCGTCGAAGGGGCGGTACTGCGGATCCTCGCGAGCGGTGGCCTCCCAGTTCCAGGGGCTGGCGGTGGCGTCAGAGATGGTCATGCTTGCGAGCGCGCCATCGGCAAAACGGACGTTGACCACGGCGGAGTCCTCGGTCTCAAAACCGCGGGCGGCGCTGGACTGCATGCCCTGGACGGCAACGGGCTCGCCCAGCAGGTAGCGGAGCAGGTCGACGTCGTGCACCAGGTTGACCAGGATCGGGCCGGCACCCTTCTTGCGGCGCCACTCGACATCGAAGTACTCGTCATTCTTATAGATCATGTAGTGGAAGCTCGACACGGTGAGCTTGCCCAGCTCGCCGGACTCGATGATCTCCTTGGCCTTGTTGACGAAGGGATTGTGGCGACGGTGCTGACCCACGAGTACGGGCACGCCGGCGGTCTCGGCCTCGGCGGCAAAGGCCTGGGCATCCTCGAGGTCGTTGGAGATCGGCTTTTCGACCAGCGGCACGATGTTGCGCTTCACAGCCTCGCGGGCAACGCCCAGGTGTAGGTCGTTGGGCGTGGCGATGATGACGGCCTCGGGCTTGACCTCGTCCATCATCTGGGCGGGATCGGTATAAAACGGCACGCCGGCGGCCTCGGCCGTGGCGCGGGCGCCCTCAAAGGCGTCGGCGATGGCGACGAGCTCGGCCTCGGGCTCCTCGGTGACAAAGCGGATGTGGTTGCGGCCCATGGCGCCGGCGCCGATAACGGCAATGCGGACGGGGTTGAGCTCAGACATTTCGACTCCTTAATACTGGTGGCGGTGGAATGCGGCAAGGGGGCGGTCCTTGCCGCATCAAGCAAAACTAGGCGGACTTCTTCTTGCTGTCGGAGACCATCATGTAGACGGTGAGCACGACGGCGATTGCGGCGATTACGATGGCACCGTAGAAGGACTGCTGGTAGGCGGCGCTGCCGGCCTCGGCGTGATACAGCACGGCGGTGATGGGCTGGCTGATCCAGGTGGAGGCGGCGTAACCCAAAAACATGATGCCGTAGTTGACGCCGATGTTGCTGGTGCCGAAGGCGCCACCAGTGAGCGGCGGGTAGATGACGAGCAGGGCGCCAAAGCTAAAGCCGAGCAGGGCGAGCGCCACAAAGAACATGCTCTGCGTAAAGCTCATCGACATGATGACGAGCGCGACGATGGTGACGACAAGGCTGATGAGCAGCGACTTATAGGCGCCGAGCTTGTCGATGATCTGGCCAAAGGACAGACGACCGACCAGGTTGGCGCAGGTGTTGACGGAGACGACCACACCGCCGAGGGCGACGGCCGCGGCACTCGTGGGGTCGGCGAAGAGCTGGACGGCGGCGATGGAGGCAACCTTGCCCACGAGCAGGGTGCCCGCGGTGGCGGCAAAGGCGAAGGTGACGATGAGGACCCAGAAGCGCGGGATCTTGACCATCTCGCCCGGGGTGAGGTCACCGAAGGTGCCGGCATGCGCGCCGCCCTTGGGGGCCTCGAAGCCCTCGGGCAGCCAACCGGCCTCGGGGGCCTTCAGGAACAGGGCGGAGGCGGCGATCGTCACAAAGAAGATGACGCCGAGTGCCTTGAGGGCGTCAAAGATGCCCAGGCTCGGGATGAGCAGCGAAGCGAGCACCGGGGACAGCACGGCGGGGCCGGCGGTCGAAGCGGCCAGGGTGATGCCGGAGGCGAGACCCTTCTTGTCGATGAACCACTTTTGGCCGGTGGTGAGCGCCGGGTTGTAGCCCAGGCCGTTGCCGACGGCGGCGACGAGCGAGAACCACAGGTAGAACTGCCACGGCTCGGTGACGGTGCCGGACATGAACCAGCCCACGCCGTAGCACACGGCGGCGGCGATCACGACGTTGCGCGGGCCGATCTTATCGGAGATACGGCCGGCGAAGATGCCCGTCACGGCCATGATGGTCTGAAAGACCGGGAAAGCCCAGGTAAGGGCGCTCGACCACTCGGGGTAGACGGCGAGCAGGTTCTTGCTCACGACGGAATACAGCGCGATGGAGCTGATGAAGAACATGGTGACGCACGCGGCGGAAAGCACGACGGCGCGACCCTTGTTGGAGTTGCTGGAAGCCATTGGACTCTTTCTAATCGATACGGGGGAGGAGCGGGCGTGTCCGCGGGGCCCCTGTCAGGTTGGTTTACTGGTCAGTCGGCTTTGCGACGCCGGACTCATCGGACCAAAGCTCGACACCCTTGTTCTTAAGGTAGTTGTCGGCATAGACGCGACGGCCGCCGGGCTTGGCGGTGAGGTCGCCCATCATGTTGGAGAAGCCGCCGTCGACCTTGATGGCGTCGCCGGTGGTAAAGTCCGAGCGCTTGGACGCCAGGAACATGACGGCGTTGGCGATATCGTTGACCTCGCCGATGCGGCGCGTGGCAATGAGGCGGCTGCGGCTCTTCTCGACCTCCGGGTCGGCATAAAAGCTTGCCGACATGGGGGTCTTGACGAAGCAGGGCTCGACGCAGTTGGAACGGACGCCGTAGGGACCCCACTCGGCAGCGAGCATCTTGGACATCATGTTGACGCCGGCCTTGGTGGAGCTGTACACGCCCGAGAACGTCTCGGGAGAGTGGCTGGCAACGGTCGAGATGTGCACCAGGCGACCCTGGCCGGCCTTGATCATCTCGCGACCAAAGCGCTGCGAGGTGATGAAGTAGCCGGTGAGGTTGACGTTGATGACCTCGTTCCAGTCGGAGAGCGGCAGGTCCTCCATGGCGGCGAAGCGCAGGATGCCGGCGGTGTTGACGAGGACGTCGACGCGGCCGAAGTTGGCGATGGTGGCATCGACGGCGGCCTGAACCTCGGCCTCGTTGGTGGCGTTCATCTTGTAGCCCTCGGCGTGGATGCCAAACTCGGCGGCGAGGTCAGCGGCTGCGGCCTTGACCTTTTCCTCGTTCAGATCGAGCAGGACGACGTTGGCGCCGTTGCGGGCGAACTCGCGGCAAATCTCGACGCCCATACCGCCGAGTGCGCCGGTCACGGCGCAAACATCGCCCTCGAGCTTAAGCCAGTTGCTCATAGGAACTTCCCTTCTTGTGCCTCCCTGTGGGTCGTTCCCATTAATCGACCCACGTGGTTTTCGCAGGTTATCGTATGCTTTGCATTTACGCAGGTGAATTGCATATTTGTTAGAATGGCGTTAACCGTAGGTTTACACTGTGCAATGCAGTTTATGCTTAGCCGAGCGCGTGACCTGCGAAAACAACCCCCTGTGGCGCCATGTGGCCACGGGCGCGAAAACGGGAGATTGACGTGTACGATCGACGACTTGAGGCCATATCGGCCGCCGCGGAGCTGGGAAGCTTCTCGCGTGCGGCGGCAAAATTGCGCGTATCGACTCCGGCGCTCGTCAAGCAGGTGTCGGGTTTCGAGGCCGAGTTTGGCATCACGCTGTTCGAACGTTCGCACTCAGGCGTCAAGGTGACGCCGGCGGGTGCTCTGCTGGTGGATGACGCGCGCTCGATCATGCGGCAGTCCGAGGACGCGCTGCGCCGTGCCCGACGCGCGGCGGGCGATGGCGGTGCCGTGCGCCTGGGCGTGTCGATGATGTGCCCGGGACGCCAGACGCTGTCGATGTGGACGGGCATCCATGACCTGGAACCGTCGCTGCGATTTGAGATCGTGCCGGTAAGCGACCTCTATGACGAGCACGAGACCGTCATGCGCAGCTTGGGCCGCGAGGTCGATGTGGTGCAGTCGAGTTTTTCTACCCCACGCTGGGGCGACGCTTGCCAAAAGCTCCACATCGTTAACGTAGCGTTTTATATCGACCTGCCGCGCGCGAGCCCGCTGGCGCGCAAGAATCGCATTACGGTTGCCGACCTAGAGGGCATGCGCCTGCGCGTGCTCCGTCACGGCAACGATGCGATGGACAGCCTACGCATCGACCTTTTGGCCGACGGCGGCGTGGACGTGATCGATGTGGATAGCTTTGACTTTGCGCTCTTTAACGAGGCGGAGGAAAAGGGCGATGCGGTACTCACCTGTGGCGCATGGTCAGGGGTGCACCCGGCCTTTGTGGGCGTGCCGTTCCTGTGCGGGCGAGAGGTGCCGGTCTTTTTGCACTATCCGCTCGAGCCAACCCTCCAAGTCCAAAAATTCGTCAACGCCATGGCCCAACTCCTCAAGTAGCTCACCTGGAACGGGACTTTTTTGACTCCTTACAAAATGAGGCCCTGGCCAAACGGCCAGGGCCTCACCACTTCTTTTTAGGCTGCGAGAAAAGGCTGCGCGTAGGAGTTCCCCGAGGGAGACGAGGTGTTTGCTCCGCGCGCAGTTTCGCAGCGAAGCGAGAATGTTTGAGCACGGAGTAAACACCCCGTCTCCCTCGGGGAACTCCGTTGGGAGCGTTGGGGCTGTTTTGAGCTACTCCAGCTCAAACGCTCCGGTGTAGAGCTGGTAGTAATACCCGCGCTTGGCGATCAGCTCGTCGTGGTTGCCGCGCTCGATGATGCGGCCGTGGTCCAGACAGATGATCGCGTCGGAGTTGCGCACGGTGGACAGGCGGTGCGCGATGACAAACGTCGTGCGGCCCTCCATGAGCTTGTCCATGCCCGCTTGCACGATGGCCTCGGTGCGGGTGTCGATGGAGCTCGTGGCCTCGTCCAGAATCATCGCCGGCGGATCGGCGACGGCGGCGCGTGCGATCGAAATCAGCTGGCGCTGGCCCTGCGACAGCTGCGCGCCGTTGCCGGTGAGCATCGTGTCGTAGCCGTCGGGCAGGCGGGTGATAAAGTCGTCCGCGCCCGCGAGCTTGGCCGCCGCGATGCACTCCTCGTCGGTGGCGTCCAGGTTGCCGTAGCGGATGTTATCCATCACGGTGCCGGTGAACAGGTTCACGTCCTGCAGCACCACGCCCAGCGAGCGGCGCAGATCGGCCTTGCGGATCTTGTTGACGTTGATGCCGTCGTAGCGGATCTTGCCATCGGCGATGTCATAGAAACGGTTGATGAGGTTGGTGATGGTCGTCTTGCCGGCACCGGTGGCACCTACAAACGCGACCTTCTGACCCGGCTTAGCAAACACGGACACGCCGTGCAGCACCTCGTGGTCGGGCGTGTAGCCAAAGTCGACGTTGTCCATGACCAGGTCGCCGCGCAGCGGTACGTACTCGATCTCGCCGGTCGCGCGGTGCGGATGCTTCCACGCCCACATGCCGGTGTGGTGGTCGGCCTCCTCGAGCTGCCAGGTATCGGGGTTCACCTGCGCGTTGACGAGCGTCACGTAGCCTTCGTCGGTCTCGGGCTTCTCGTCGATGAGCTCAAAGATGCGGTCGGCGCCGGCGAGGCCCATGACCACGGCGTTGATCTGCTGCGAGATCTGACCGATCTGTCCGCAGAACTGCTTGGTCATGTTGAGGAACGGCACCACGACGGCGATGGACAGCGTCATGCCCGAGATGCTCAGGTTGGGCACGCCCAGCGCCAGGAAAATGCCGCCTGCCAGTGCGACCAGCACGTAGAGCAGGTTGCCCAGGTTCATAAGGATGGGCATGAGGATGTTGGCGTACATGTTGGCCTTCTGCGAGACCTCGAAGAGCTTTTCGTTGCGCTCGTCAAAATCGGCCTCGGCGGCAGACTCGTGGCAGAATGCCTTGACGACCTTCTGGCCGTTCATGACTTCCTCGATATGGCCCTCGACCACGCCGAGCTCGGACTGCTGCGCAATAAAGAAACGCGCGGAGTTGGAGCCGAGCAGCTTGGTCATAAAGGTCATAAAGACGACGCCGGCCACAATGACCAGGCACATCCACACGCTGTAGTACAGCATGATAAAGAATACCGTGACGATGACGATGGTCGTCATGAGCAGGTTGGGCAGCGACTGGCTGATCATCTGGCGCAGCGTGTCGATGTCGTTGGTGTAGTGGCTCATGATGTCGCCGCGCTGGTGCGTGTCGAAGTAGCGAATCGGCAGGTCCTGCATGCGGTTGAACATCTTCTCGCGCAGCTTCTCGAGCGAGCCCTGCGTGACGATGGCCATGGCGCGGTTCCAGAAGAGCGAAGACAGGATGCCGACGCCGTAGATGCAGGCGAGGGTGGTCACGAGCTGTGCGATCTTGGGCTGTGCGGCTTCCCAATCGCCCGACTGCCACGATTCGCTAATAATCTGCAGAGCGCTCTGAAGGAAGGTCGCGCCGATGGAGTTGATGATGGCGCAGAGCACCACGCCGACAACGACGAGGGGCAAAAGCACGGGGTAGAAGCCAAAGAGCGTCTTGATGAGGCGCGACATGGTGCCGCCCTTGCGGTTGAGCGCGCGCTCGGCGGTCGTTGCCTTACTCATGTGCCTCGCCTCCTTCCTGGGTCTGAGCTTGCGTTACGGATGCCTCGGTGTCGGCCTCGACGGCTCCTTCGCCCTCGGCAGACATCTTGTTTTGCGAGGTGAAGGTCTCGCGGTAGATCTCGCTTGTCTTGAGCAGCTCGTCATGGTTGCCAATCTGCGCGATACGGCCACCCTCCATGACGATGATGCGGTCTGCGTCCTGCACGGAGCTGATGCGCTGGGCGATGATGAGCTTGGTTGTGTTGGGCAGATAGCTTGCCAACCCTGCGCGGATCTTGGCGTCGGTCTTGGTGTCGACGGCGCTGGTGGAGTCGTCCAGGATCAAGATCTTGGGGCGACGCAGCAGAGCGCGCGCAATGCACAGGCGCTGCTTCTGACCGCCCGAGACATTGGAGCCGCCCTGCTCGATCCAGGTGTCGTAGCCCTTGGGGAAGCCGTCGACAAACTCATCGGCGCAGGCCAGATGTGCCGCCTCGCGGACTTCCTCGTCGGTGGCGTTCGGGTCGCCCCAGCGCAGATTCTCGGCGATGGTGCCGCTAAACAGCACGTTTTTCTGCAACACCATGGCCACTTGGTGGCGCAGCGCGTCTAGGTCGTAGTCGCGCACGTCCATGCCGCCCACGCGCACGGTGCCTTCGGTGGCGTCGTACAGGCGGGCGATGAGGTTTACGAGCGTGGACTTGGCCGAGCCGGTGCCGCCGATGATGCCGATGGTCTCGCCGCTCTTAATGTGCAGGTCGATATCGTCGAGTGCCTGGCGCTTCGCATGCGCGGAATACTTAAAGCTCACGTGGTCAAAGTCGATGGAGCCGTCGGCAACCTCGAGCACGGGTTCGGCGGGATTGGCGATCGTGGGCTCGGCGGCCAGCACCTCGGTAATGCGGTGCGCCGATTCGTCGGCCATGGTCACCATGACAAAGATCATCGACAGCTGCATCAGGCTCATGAGGATCTGGAAGCCATAGGTAAAGATCGAGGAGAGCTGGCCCACGTCGAACAGCGTGCCCTGGCTCGTGATAATGAGCTTGGAGCCCAGGTAGATGATGACGACAAACGCGCCGTTGACGCAGATGTTCATCATGGGGTTGTTAAAGGCCAGCAGCTTCTCGGCGCGGGTGAAGTCCATCTGGACGTCGCGCGCAGCGGTCGCGAACTTCTCCTTCTCAAAGTCTTCGCGCACATAGCTCTTGACCACGCGCATGCCGGTGACGTTTTCCTCGACGGACTCGTTAAGGGCGTCGTACTTGTGGAACACGCGCGAGAAGATGGGGCGTACCTTAAAGATGATAAAGAACAGTCCAAAGCCCAGCAGCGGAATGATGACCAGGTAGACCATGGCGACGCTGCCGCCCATGATAAATGCCATGGTAAAGGCGAAGATCAAGACCAGCGGCGCGCGCACGGCGATACGGATGATCATCATAAAGGCCTGCTGCACGTTGTTGATGTCAGTGGTCAGACGCGTGACGAGCGAGGAGCTCGAGAACTCATCGATGTTGGCAAAGCTGAACGTCTGGATCTTGTAGAACAGGTCGTGACGCAGGTTCTTGGCGAAGCCGCAACTCGCATGGCTGCAGGTGACGCCGGCAGCGGCACCAAAAGCAAGCGACGTCAGCGCGATGAGCACCAAAAAGCCTGCGGTGGGAAGCATCTCGGCTACGGTGGTACCGTCTTTGATGGCGTCGATCAGGTTGGCGGTGATAAATGGAATCAGCATCTCGCAGAGCACCTCGCCAAGCACGAGCAATGGCGTGGCAACAGCGACTTTCATATAGTCGCGGATGCTGCCCATGAGGGTTTTAATCATCCAGTTCCTCCCAGGTTACACGGATTTTCTCGAGCATTTCGGCGAGCTGCTCGCGCTCGTCGTGAGTGAGGGCACTAAAGGCCCGTTCTCTAAAGCGGATGCGGGCCGCCTGGTCGATGCGGGCGTTTTCCCGGCCGGTTTCGGTCAGGCGAATGGTGAGTTGCCGTCGATCCTTGGGGTTACGGCTGCGCTCGATGAGGCCGTTGACCTCGAGCTTGGACAGGATCTCGGAAAGCGACCCCGGCTTGAGGTCAAAGTGCATGCCGAGTTCCTGCTGCGACATCTCGCCGCCGGGCTGCTTGGCCAGCAGGCAGATGATGGGCGCCTTGCCGGACACGCCTCCGCCATGAAAATGCATGTAATGGCCGCAAAAACCCAGGCCGCTCAGGATGCGCTTGGCGAGTTTGTCTTCGGCGCTGACCGCTTCGGGTATGTCTACCGGTTGCGACGGGTCAACGCCGGGCTCGTGCGAACAAAGGTTAAGAGGTTCATCGCACATGAATTAGTGTTGCTCCTTTCTTTAGTTAGGTAGTGGAATTGTTTTGTGCCTAACCAATTTAGGAGCGTGAGAAATCAATGTCAAGGTACCAAACTTATTAAGTTACGGCGTTTTGCCAAACGCCGTAACCGCTCGACGCTGCAAACCCGCCAGAGCGGCAATCTGCCTTTCAACTTCGGCGGCATGACCAGAAGGTCAAGATAGTCGTTGGGGACGTTCTTGTTTGACTAGTCATTTAAGAACGTCCCTAATGACTAACTTCCTCCTTCCCGTAACCTTTCCGCAACAATGTGGCCTCCACGGCGCCGGCGCCCGCCTGCCGTGCTCCCTGCGCTACACTTAGTTGCACTGTGGCGCCGTTGCGCCGCGCCCGACCCAAGGGGGACACTCATGAAGAACACTCAGCTGCTGCTGATCAACGATATGTGCGGATACGGCAAGGTCGCGCTTTCCGCCATGCTGCCGGTGCTGTCGCACATGGGTTACCGTATCCATAACCTGCCGACGGCACTTGTGTCTGATACGCTCAACTATCCCAAGTTCTACATCCACGACACCACCGAGTACGTGCGCCAAAGCCTCGCTATCTGGGAGGAGCTCGGCTTTGAGTTCGACGCCATCTCGACCGGCTTTATCGTGACCGAGGAAGAGACGCGCATCATCTCGGACTTTTGCCACCGCCGTGCGCAAAAGGGCACCAAGGTGTTCGTTGACCCCATCATGGGCGACAACGGCAAGCTCTATGCGGGCGTGCCCGAGTCCACAATCGGTCTCATGAGGCACCTGCTCGAGTGCGCCGACTACGCGGTTCCCAACTACACCGAGGCCTGTTTGCTCACCGACACGCCTATCGTCGAGCAAATTACGCCCGATGAGGCCCGCGCCCTTGTGGACGCTGTGCGCGAGCTGGGTGCCAAGTCGGTGGTCATTACGAGCGCCGTAGTCAATGGCACGAACGCGGTTATTGGTTACGACCATGTGGCGGGGGAGTACTTTACGATTCCCTTTGAGCTCATTCCGGTCTATTTCCCGGGCACGGGCGACACGTTCTCGGCGGTGCTCGTCGGCCGCGTTATGGCAGGCTGGAGTCTGCAGCGCGCGACGTCCGATGCCATGCGCGTGGTGGCAGAGCTTATCGAACGCAATGCCGACCAAGAGGACAAATCGGCCGGCCTTCCCATCGAGGCCTGCCTGGATGTGGTTGACCATGAGTAACGCCGACGAGAGCAGCACCGAGGCAGCGGGCGAGAACAGGCCGCTCGGCGCGCCGCGTGGCAAGCGTCCGCGTATCCGTATTAGCTGCGTGGACCAGCTGGGTGCGTGCCGTTGTCACCACGGGCACAAGCCGGGCGATGTCTTCGACTTCGATCGCGATCGCGGCAAGATGTGCGCCATGGCCTGCCACGTGGGCTTTCCCTATATCGATATCCTGCGCTATGGCGGGACCGTGCCTGGCAACGAGCCCGGCACGGCAAAGTTCTGCTGCCCCGAAGTCGATACACTGAACATTTGGCTCGCCGAGATCGTCGACGAGTAGTCGAGCGTGGATTTTCTCCCGTTTAGAGCGTACTTGAGCGCTCAAAGTGGGAGATTGTCCACACTCAATTTGTATGCGGGAGATTATCCACGCTCATTTTGCGCCGAAGACGTGGCCCGCGACCTCGCTTACCTACAGCTGCTCGAGCATAGCGGTACAACCGGCGAGCACGTCGCGGTAGGTGGCGTCGAAGTTGCCGGTGTACCAGGGATCGGCCACGTCGCCGGGGCGCTCGGTCCAATCGAGCAGGCGCGAGATCTTGCCGTCGGGGTCGTCGCCAAAGATGCGACGCAGGTCACGCGCGTTCTCGGCATCCATATAGACAATGTGATCCCAGTCGCCATACTCCGCGCGACGCACCTGACGTGCGCGATGTGCGACGACGGGAATCCCAACCTCGCGTAGCTTGGCAACGGTACCGTGATGCGGCGGGTTGCCGATCTCCTCGGTCGAGGTCGCGGCAGAATCAATGACAAACTCGCCCGCGCGCCCGGCGCGGTGCACCAGCTCGGTAAACACCGACTCGGCCATCGTCGAGCGGCAGATGTTCCCATAGCAGATAAACAGTACGCATTGCATATGCGGTTTCCTTTCGATCGCCATCATCAAGCTCGAGTATCGCATCTGCGCCTACGCCTGCGCCCGCTTGCGCTCCCAGCGAGCCAGCTTAATCGTCACCAGCGTGAGCGCCCAGGCCACAAGCGAGAACGCGGCACCCACTGCGCCCACGTACGCAATGCCAACGCCGCTTACCACGGCGCCGCCTACCGCGGTGCCAAACGAAATGCCGACGTTAAACGCCATGGGCTCAACCGAACTCGCGAGTACCATCGACTTGGGATGGCGGCTGCGTGCCACGTCCATAAAGTGCGTGATGCACGACACCGAGAACAGGTACATGAGCAGCGCCAAGCTAAAGACAAAGACCAGCGCGAGCGGCATGGTGCCGCCCACAGCAAACAGCCCGAGCAGCGCCGCAGCCTGCAGCACAAACGTCACAAGCAGCGCCTTCATGCCAAAGCGCGCATCGATCCATCCGCCCAGGATGTTCGAGATCAGGCAGAACACGCCGTAGGCCATAAGCGTGGTGCTGGCTTCGACCGTGCCCATGCCCAGCACCTGCTCCAGATAGGGCGTCACATAGCCGTAAAACACGTAGACCGAGCCCACGCCAAACAAAAAGATGAGCATGCCGGTGATGATGCTCGGCTCGCGTAGCAGACCCGCCTGCTCGCGAAAGGTGGCAGGCTCGTCGGTTTGCCCAGCGCGCGGCATAAACGCCACGAGCGCGCTACAGATCAGAACGGCAAAGGTCAGCGTGCCGTACATGGCCACGTGCCAATCGAGCGTGTCGGCCACAAACTTGCCGATCGAAGTGACAAAGACCATTGCCACGGAAAACGCACCATATACCACCGAGATGGCAAGCGAAGTTTGCTGCGGGGACAGCAGTTCAGGGATGTACGTCACGCCCACGGCGAGCAGCGCACCCGAGACGGAGCCCAGGACAATGCGTGAGATAAACAGCACCTGGAAGTTGGGGGCCAACGCCATGACCAGGTTGCCGAGCACAAAGACGACGCTATAGCACACGAGCAGCTGGTAGCGGCGGAATCGCCCCGTGCTGAGCGCGAGCACCGGCGTCGCGATAGCGTAGACGAGCGCAAACACGCTGATGAGCTGGCCCGCAGTGGCAAGCGATATGCCGAGTTCCGTCGCCAAGTCGCTTTCGATGCCGATGACCACGAATTCGGAGCAGCCGAGCGAGAATCCCAACAGTACGAGCAGCGCCAGGCAGAGCTTGGTGCGCGCGGGGGAGAGCGCGGCGGCGGTTGACTTGCTTTTAGGCGTGGTTGCGGCGGTCAAGGTTGTCACTCCAATGTCGCATGAATAAGCGGGATTCAATCCCTGCAACTCTAACAGAATGTGACAAAGGGACAGTCCCTTTGTCAGGTCGGGACCTTGCTTGTATAGTCGCAATACAGGTGAAGATGGTCTCGGGTACATTGCGGGCGACAGGAGATCCCATGGGTATGCACACGACAAAGGTTGCAGTGGGCGAGGGCAAGTTTGCGCTCGAGGCCCAGCTGACGGTGACGCCGCGAGGCATGGCGGTGTACGCCTGCTCGCCGGAGTATGCGCACCTGGGCGCCACGGCGCAGGCCATTCCGCGCCCCGAGCCCGGCCGTACGGCGACGGTGAGCATCCTGGCCGTTCCGTGCCATCGAGACGAGATTCCGGCGCACGATATCGCAGCGGCGCTGGCCACGCGCTTTGACGTGCCGGTCGTTGCAAGCACCGGTTTTCATGTTGAGCAGGCGAGCGGGGACGACCTGCAGCGCGTGCTCGACACCACCAAGGAGCTCATCGCCGCGCTCGAGGAGGCCGCCGCGCGCATCCTGCGCGCCGGCTGGGATGAGGGCGGCGCAGGCGCCGAGGTTGTGGGGGTCGATGCCGCGACCGGCGAGGCGCTTGGCCCCGTCGACCGCATTGAGGCCCATACCGGCGAGGGCATTTTGCATCAAGCATTTCTGACGCTTTTGGTCGAGGGCCGGGGCGAAGACGCGCGCCTGCTGCTCTGTCGCCGCAGTCCGCTCAAGCGACTGTGGGGCGGGGTGCTGGCCGATAGCTGTGCCGGCCATCCGTTCCCCGGGGAAGACGTCGCGGCCGCCGCGGCGCGCCGCATCAACGAAGAGCTCGGCATTACGCGCGAGCCCGATCAGCTCGAGCACCTCGGACACGTGGTGTACCGCGAGGATCACGGCGACGGCCGCTGCGAGTGCGAGTGGTGCGAGGTCTACCTTGCCCATGTTGAGCCGGGCGAGCTGCATATCAACCAAGAGGAGATCTCGGAGGTGCGCCGCGTGGCCCCGTCCGAGCTCGACGGCTACCTGCAGGGTCATCCCGAGCAGCTGGCCCCCTGGCTCCGCGAGGCCCTCAGCGACCCATCCATCCGTACGGTCCTCGCTATGTAAAAAAGACAGTCCCTTTGTCGCATCCAAACCATCACAACATTCGATGAAAATCTCGAAATCGAGGAAAAGCGTCGAATGTTGTGACGGTTTTTGTGTCCGGCGCGGGTGAGCTTCGGTGTCGTCTGGGGGTATAAAACTAGCGAGTGTTTATTTGCGAGGCCTAAGGGGCGCCCCGTATGGATATCGATAACTTTGAATGGTGGTATAGCGAGGGCGAGGCTCCGGACGAGGAGTGGGACGAGCCCGCGCCGCGTGACGTGTCGAGCGACGAGGACGAGACCGGCAACGATGCCGCTGTCGAGCCTGACGCCGCCTCCGATGCCGCCGAGCCCCTGACCTTTGAGCAGGCTTGGGCCCAAGCCGAGGCCGACGAGGCTAAGGCCGATGCCACGGCCACGCTGGGTGAGCCAGCCGACATGTCCATCTCGCCGGCAAAGACCCCGCAGCCGCGCCATAACATCGACCCCGGCAGCACGGCATCCTTCAGCATACTCGACGTGCCCGCGCAGGGTGCTCAGGCGCCTGCGCCCACGCATCGCCCCGACCTGGCTCGCGAGGAAGACGCGGGCCGCCGCTCTCCGCTCGGTCCCATCCTCATCGCCTTCATGGCCGGCGTCATCGCTTGCTCGGCGATCGGAAATGTCTGGAGCCATGTGGAGCAACAGCGCAAAGATGCCGCCAAGGTCGAGATGTCTGTCGAGCAATCGCTCAGCCGCACGCGCTCGGTGCATGTGTCGGTCGAGGTCAAGGACGGTGCGACATGGGACACCGCCCGCGGCGATAGTCAGATGCTCATCCACATCGTGGGCCGCACGCTCAGGGGGCAGGCGATTGACGAGTATCAATATGTCAACTCCGCTGGCGACGGCATCGAACTCAAGCCCGGCGACTACGAGCTCACGGTCGACGAGCCGCCCGTCGCCACCGATGGCACGCGCTTCCGCGCCTCAAAGCGCATGGTCCCCGTGAGCTTTAACTCACAGGCGCCCGATACGGTCGACAGCACACCGCAGGGCGGGTTCGACCTTTACGCAATCGCTCAATAACTGCGCCTGCCGCCTCTCCGTGCCGCCAAGAGTGGCACAATAGCCCTCGACACTGTTGTTTACTTTTGGAGGAAGTAGCATGTCCACCGTCACCACCATCAAGCGCGGCGGCCTCACCGCGGCCATCGATTCCATGGGAGCCCAGCTCACGAGCCTTGCCCTCGACGGCAACGAGTATCTGTGGCAGGGCGACCCGGCCTTTTGGGGCAAACACGCGCCCATTCTGTTCCCCATCGTGGGATCGCTGCGCAACAACACAGCGACGTCTGCGGCCGGCACCTGCGAGATGCCGCGCCACGGACTCGCGCGCATCGTCGAACACAAGCTGGTCGAGGTCTCCGAGGACGGCTCGTCCGTCACCTACGAGATCACCGATACGCCCGAGTCGCTCAAGGCTTTCCCCTTCCACTTTAAGCTCAACATGACCTATGCCCTGACTGGTGATGCCACGCTTACCCAGACCTTTGCCGTCACCAACACCGGCGACGTGGACCTGCCGTTCTCGGTGGGCGGTCACCCTGCATTTAACGTGCCCGCCCCCGGTGCCGAGGATGAGGCGTTCGAGGATTACGAGCTGGCGTTTACCGAGGCTTGGACCAACGAGGCCCCCATCATCACGCCCGACGGTCTTATGACGTGCGAGGGCAGTTACAAGGCTCCCGATAACTCGGACGTGCTGCCCATCACGCACCGCAGCTTCGATAACGATGCCATCATGTTCACCGATACCCCGGGCTCCACGCTCACGCTGTGCGGCCGCAAGTCGGGCCACGGCGTCAAGATCGACTTTGAGGGCTTTAAGTACATCGGCGTGTGGTCTGCCGCCAACGACGCCCCGTTTGTGGCGCTCGAGCCCTGGACCGGCCACACCACCATGGACACCGAGGATGACGTCTTTGAGCACAAGGTCAACACCATTACCTTGGCTCCCGGCGCTACCGATAAACGTAGCTTTAGCGTCACCTTGCTCTAGAGGTTCCGCCGTTCTGACGAACGGCGGACCGGTCGACGCTGCGCGCCACCCAGAGCGACAATTTGTCATTCAAAAGGCAAGGCATGACCAGAAGGTCTATGCCTTGTCTTTTTCATGCCAACTTGTTCGCTCTGGGCGGCGCTCGCTGGCATTGCCAAAACATCGGCGTCGCCGTTTCCGTCAAGGGTTTGGTGCATGGGGGACAGGTTGCTTTGCGCCAATCGTCCTCGTGTCTATTAATTTTTCGCGCACATGCCGCGCTGCTGGTTGCGGGCGTATATCCTGTCTTATTGTCAGTAACGCAAAATAGGGAAGGCACCAGATGCAACCTCGGCAACAGCGCGGCATGCAGACCCAGCCGGTATGCAGCCGTCGCATCTTTTTGGGTAGCGCTCTCGCTGCGAGCGCTTCCGTCGTCGCCGGCGCGCTCGCCGGCTGTCAGCGCCCGTCCACGCTCAAGGTGGTTCAGCCCACGACGGGCGGCGGTCGCGACGACCTGTCCGATTCCGTGATCGGCAAGGACAAGATCCGCATTGGTATGGAGGCGGCCTACGCCCCGTACAACTGGCAGGTTTCCGAAGCCAGTGAGTTCACCATCCCCATCGACAACGTGCAGGGCGCCTATGCCGATGGCTACGACGTGCAGATCGCCAAGATCGTCTGCAAGGCCCTCGGTGGCGAGCCCGTTGCCGTCAAGCAGAGCTTCTCGGGCCTCATCGATTCGCTCAACAACGGCCAGATCGACCTCATCATCGCCGGTATGAGCGCCACGCCCGAGCGCGAAGAGTCCGTCGGCTTCTCCGACCCGTACTTCATTGGCTACTTTGGCCTGTTCGTAAAAGAGGGCTCGCCCTACCAAAACGCGACCAAGCTCAGCGACTTTAGCGGTGCCACGGTACTCGGCCAAAAGGACACCATGCTCGATACCGTCATCGACGAGATCCCGGGCGTTGTGCACAAGAACCCGGTTGACTCCGTCCCCACGGTGTTCTCGAATCTGCTGCAGGGCACGTGCGACGCCGTGACCTACAACACCGAGAACGAGAAGGGCTATATGGCCCAAAACCCGGGTATCGTGCCGATTCAATTTGCCGAGGGCGAGGGCTTTAAGCAGGAGGTCACGGCAAACGTCGGCTGCCGCAAGGGCTCGGATAAGCTGCTTAAGCTCATCGACAAGACGCTCAAGGGCGTCAGCCAAGAGGAACGCGACCAAATGTGGGACGCGTGCCTCGATCGTCAGCCGGCATAGGGAGGCAGCATGAAAACCATCAATCGTCTGGCCTCCTTCATCAAGGCCGACCACCGTTATGTATACCTGGGCACGAGTGTTATCGCGGCGCTCGGCCTAGCGTTTAGCCAGCGCAACCCCACGCCGATGAGCTTCTTGGCCCCCACCGGTATCTTCCAAGACTGCCTCTGGGCAATCCTTTGGGCTTGGCTCGTCGTGTCGGCGTCGGCGCTGGTCACCAAGCTCATGCATTGGAACGACTATCGCGAAACGTCGCCGTTCGCATCCGAGCGTTTCCGCCGCGGCGCGCGCCTGGGCAGCTACGTCGTCGTTGCTATTGCGGCGATCTTCTTTGTCGACCGTTGCGTCATGTCATTTATCGACCTGGTGCAGGTGAGCATTGTCTCGGACTCCAACCCCAGCGACTTTTTGTCGAGCCTGGTCTACATGACCTACAAGAGCGGCGACTTCTTTATCCGCGGCATCGAGATCACCATCGCACTTGCGACCTTCGGTACCGTCATCGCCTTTTTCCTGGCGCTGCTCTTTGTGTTCCTACGCATTCAGACCTTCGATCGCGTGGACAACGACCTGGTGCGCTTCTTTAAGAGTATCGGCCGCGGCTTTGCGACCGTCTACTCCACCATCGTGCGCGGCACGCCCATGATGGTCCAGGGTCTGCTCATCTATTACGCGGGCTTCACCGTTTTGCGCGGCATGGGCTTCGAGACCGCCCAGGCCAACCAGATCTGGAGCACCTTCACCGCCGGCCTCGTCACCATCTCGCTCAACTCCACCGCCTACATGATGGAGGTCCTGCGCGGCGGTATCGAGTCCATCGATCCCGGCCAGGCCGAGGCGGCGCGCTCGCTGGGTCTGTCGCAGTGGCAGGCCATGCGCAAGGTCGTGTTCCCCCAGGGCATTAAAAACGCGATTCCGGCGCTCACCAACGAGCTCATCATCAACATCAAGGATTCGTCGGTGCTTTCGGTCATCGGCGTGTTCGACCTCATGTACGCCACCACCACCGTCGCCGGCGTGTACTACCGCCAGATGGAGGTCTACTGCGTGGCGCTCGTGGTCTACCTGATCCTGACGCTCGTGGCGAGCCGCCTGCTCGAAGCCTTTGGCAAAAAACTCGGCGCCGAGGCCCCGGCAACGCTGCCCAGCTCCAACTAGGCTCAAGACGAGGAGAATCATCATGGCAGATACCGCCACTACCGGCGTTGCGGCCGCCGCACAAACTAAAGAGCCGCTCATCCGCGTCGAGGGCCTGCGCAAGAGCTTCGGCTCGCTCGAGGTGCTCAAGGGCATCGACCTGTCCGTTAACCCCGGCGAGGTCGTCACCATTATCGGCGCCTCGGGCTCGGGCAAGTCGACCTTCCTGCGCTGTCTCAACCTGCTCGAGACCCCGGACGCGGGCCACATCTGGTTCCACGGCCAGGACCTTACGGCCGAGCGCTGCAATATCAATAAACTCCGCGAGGACATCGGCATGGTGTTCCAGGGCTTTAACCTGTTCAACAACATGGACGTGCTCGACAACTGCACGCTCGCGCCCGTCACGCTCAAAAAGATGAGCAAGGCCGAGGCCGAGAAGGTCGCGATGGAGCATCTGACGAGCGTGGGGCTCGAAAAGTTCGCGCACGCCGCCGTGGGCCGCCTATCCGGTGGCCAAAAGCAGCGCGTGGCCATCGCGCGCGCCCTGTGCATGAATCCGCAGATCATGCTGTTCGACGAGCCGACCTCCGCACTCGACCCCGAGATCGTGGGAGAGGTGCTCGAGGTCATGCGCAAGCTTGCGGCCGACGGCATGACCATGGTCGTCGTCACGCACGAGATGGCCTTTGCCCGAACCGTGTCCGACCGCGTGGTCTTTATGGACAAGGGCGTGGTGCTCGAGGACGCCGCGCCGGCCGAGCTCTTCGGCAACCCCAAGCACCAGCGCACGCGCGAGTTCCTCTCTCGTTATCTGGAGGACAAATAACCGACCGCAAACTCTTGCGTTGCAGGGCCGCTCCCGTGGGGCGGCCTTTGTCGCCACAATCGAAAGGATGTCATGGCCGAGGTTTGGCGCTTCTTTGCGCATGAGGACGATTTTGCCGATATAGACGAGGCAGGCGCGTGCGAGCGCTTGGGCCGCGTGCTGTCGTTTCCGACTATCTCGAGCATGGATGCCGAGGCGGTGGACTGGCGGCCCTTCGACGACCTGCGCGCCTATATGCAGCAGGCCTGGCCGCATGTATTTGCGGCGGGCGAGGTCGAGCTTATCGATCACTCGCTGTTGGTGACGCTTGCCGGCAGCGATCTGGCTCTTAAGCCCGTTATGCTCATGGGCCACATGGATGTGGTTCCCGTGGTGCCGGGTACCGAGGCCGACTGGACGCACGACCCCTTTAGCGGGCACGTGGACGACACCTACATCTGGGGCCGTGGAGCGATCGACATGAAGGACCAGGTCGCAGGCATTCTCGAGGCTGTCGAGTATGCGCTCGCGCACGGTTGGGAGCATGAGCGCACGCTGCTGCTGGCTTTTGGCCAGGACGAGGAGACGACGCAGTACGGCGCAGGCGCCATCGGCCGAGCGCTCGAGGAGCGCGGTGTTGAGCTCGAGTTCCTGATCGACGAGGGCGACTACCGCATCGTTTCGGATGCCGAGTACAGCGCGGGCGAGGGTTGGCTCATGCACGCCGACCTCGCGGAGAAGGGCTATGCCGATATCGTGCTCAAGACGAAGAGTGAGGGTGGACATTCTTCTAACCCCTACGGCGGCACGTCGCTCGAGGTGCTCAGCCGTGCCATCACCGCAATCTGCGATATCGAGTGGCCGACGCGCGTGACCGACTTGCTTGCCGCCCAGCTCGTCGAGCTGGGGCTCTACACGGCGGATGAAATTGCCGCCAACGGGGGCGCCATTGTCCGCGATTGCCTCGCCAGCAAGAAGCTCTATCCGCTGGTGACGACCACCTGCGCACCCACGCAGATCGAGGGTGGCAGCACCGGCGCCAACGTAATGCCGCAGGATATGTGGGCCAACATCAACTTCCGCATGCTCGAGGGCACGAGCGTGGCCGACGTTGTGGCGCGCTGCCGTGAGGCGGTTGCCGGGGCGGACCTTGCCGGTCGTGTCGAAGTGGAGCTAGGCCCCGGCAGCTCCGAACCCTCGCCGTCCCCGCGCATCGGTGGTCCCGGCCTCGAGGCGGTTCGCTCCATCGCCGCCCGCTATTTCCGTGATCCAAAGGGGACGGAGGAAAATGGATCATTCGAGCCAGTGGCAATTGTGCCCTCGACCGTGATCGGTGCGACCGACGCTGCCAACTACCAGCACATTTGCCCTGAGTGCATTCGCTTCTCGGCCTTTGTGGCTGATGACGACGAGTGTGATCGCGGCGTCCACGGCACCAACGAGCGCATCACCCGCCGCGCCTACCTCCAGGGCATCCGCTTCCTCGTCGCTCTACTCCAAACGCTCTAGCCAAAAAGCAAGCTCTTGGTGCAATGGGGTCAGGTTTGTTTGCACCAATCCGTGCGGGTTATATGCAGGTTTGCCTGCGCACGCTATCATATATGGGTTAGACCGCAATTATGTACCCCATACGCGAAGGGATGCGCATGTATCTGAAGATCGACATGTTCTAGCTGGGCTTACCCCCGCAGCGGCGCCCCGCGCCCCATCAATTCTGCCGATTTTCACCTTCACGCATATAAAGGAGTCCGTCATGCGCGACAAGCTCGAAAAGATCATCAAGGCCTACGAGGAGCTCGAGAAGAAGCTTTCCGACCCGGCCGTCGCCTCCGATATCAAGGAGTTCACGCGTCTCAACAAGGAGTACGCGCACCAGTCCGACCTCATCGCCGCCTCGCGCGAGTACATCGGCGCACTCGATGACATCGAGGCCGCCAAGGAAATGCTGCACGATACCACCGATGCCGATGAGAAGGAGATGCTCCAGATGGACATCTCCGAAAACGAGGCCAAGCTCCCCCAACTCGAGGAAGACATCAAGTACATGCTCATCCCGAGCGACCCCAACGACGACAAGAACACCATCGTCGAGATCCGCTCCGCCGCCGGTGGCGACGAGGCGGCCATCTTTGCCGGCGACCTGTACAAGATGTACCAGCGCTTTTGCGAGTCGCGCGGCTGGAAGACCACCGTGCTCGATTCCAGCCCCAGCGAGGCCGGCGGCTTTAAGTCCATCGAGTTCAAGGTCGAGGGCGACCGCGTCTATTCCGTCATGAAGTTCGAGTCCGGCGTGCACCGTGTCCAGCGCGTTCCCAAGACCGAGTCTCAGGGCCGTATCCAGACCTCCACAGCAACCGTTGCCGTGCTTCCCGAGGCCGAGGAGATCGACGTCCAGATCAACCAGTCCGACCTGCGCATCGATACTTACTGCGCTTCGGGCCCTGGCGGTCAGTGCGTTAACACCACCTACTCCGCCGTGCGTATCACCCACCTGCCCACCAACACCGTGGTGCAGTCGCAGGAGCAGCGCTCCCAGATCCAGAACCGCGAGGTCTGCATGCAGATGCTGCGCGCCCGTCTGTACGAGATGGAGCTCGAGAAGCAGCAGGCCGAGCTTGGTGCCGAGCGCCAGAGCCAGATCGGCCACGGCAACCGTTCCGAGAAGATTCGCACCTACAACCAGCCCCAGGACCGCGTGACCGACCACCGCATCGGTTTCAACTCCACCTACAACGGCGTCCTTCTGGGCGACCAGCTCGGCACCGTGATCGAGGCGCTCGCCGCCGCCGAGCGAGCCGAGAAGCTGGCACAGGCCGTTTAAGTTACGGCGTTTTACCAAACGCCGTAACTGCTCGACGCTGCGCGCCGCCCAGAGCGACAATTTGTCATTCAAAAGGCAAGGCATGACCAGAAGGTCTATGCCTTG
>UQRW01000002.1 GCA_900543515.1 uncultured Collinsella sp. | reverse complement strand
AGTCCTGCTCGCACGAAGAGCACATTAAGTGCTCTTCGGCTCGTGCGGAACTCGCGATAAATCTCACAGGCCGCGTCCGGGCCTCCGTGGGCGAGCAAGCTGGGGAAACTCAGTCGGTCCAGAGTAATATCGACCAAACGGAATTCTGGCTGATAGTCTGTCCGCACTAAAGACTCGGCAAGCAGGACCGTCTATGCCCATCTCTGTAAGTTGCGGTGAAATAGGGACTGAATTTGGGGTTGAATCGTTTAAACAGTCCCTATTTCACCGCAACTTATGGGAGGGATAGAAAAAAGGCGGAGGCCCTGGAGAGGGACTCCGCCTTATATACAGGGGGCGATGGTAATCGCGTGTTGCGGGATTAGACCAGGCGGGCGTTGATCGTCTTGGCGATCTCTGCGGCGTCGGTGGAACCCTTGACGGTGGCACGGAAGTCCTCGTCCATAAGCGCCTCGGCGACCTTGGACAGGATCTTGAGGTGCGTGGTTCCAGCCTGAGCGCCCGGGATGAGCAGGGCGATGGCAACGTTGACGGGAGCGCCGTCCATGGTGTCCCAACCGGTCACGCCGGACTCGTCCTTGACGACGATGACGGCAGCCTCGGTAATGGCGTCGGACTTGGCATGCGGGATGGCGAAGCCCTCCATCATGCCCGTGGTGCCCTCGGCCTCGCGGGCCAGGAAGGCGTTCATCACGGCGTCGGCGTCGCTGGCGATACCGGCCTTGACAGCCTGGTTGGAAACGAAGCTCAGAGCCTCGTCACGAGAAGCGAAGTCCTCGGCGACAAAGACGTTCTCGACCTTCACGAAGTCAGCAGCCTCGGCCTTGGGGGCCTCGACGGCAGCGGCCTTGGGAGCCTCAACCGGCTTGGCTGCAGGAGCGGCCTTTTGATTCTTCTCGAAGTCGTACTTCTTGAAGGCCACGAACAGGATGCCGCCGACAACAGCGCCGATGAGGATCGCGAGGACCCAAAGCGGACCGTTCTCGACAACGGGCAGGACCAGGAAGCCACCGTGAGGCGCCGGATCGTGAACGTTGAACATAATGGTCAGGATCGAAGCGATAGAAGAGCCGAGCATCATGATGGGCATGACAGGCCAGATGTTCTTGGTCATGAACGGAATGGCGCCCTCGGTGATGTGGGTGCAACCAAGGATGAGGTTGACGACACCGGCGTCGTGATCCTCCTGGCTGAAGTACTTCTTGCCGACAACGACGGCAAAGGTGGTGATCAGCGGCGGAACGATGCAAGCGGCGGAGACGGCAGCCATGAAGTTGGTGCCGAAGTTGTAGGTCTCGGTGCCGACGCCAGCTTCGAGAGCGGTACCGAGCAGGAAGGTGCCAGTAGCGTAAGCAGCCTTGTTGACCGGGCCGCCCATATCAAAGGCGCACATGCAGCCGATGGCCAGGCCAAGGATCACCGGACCGGAGTTACCGAGGCTCTGCAGGAAATCCATCATGCCCTGGTTAATGGCAGCCATGGGGCCGGAAATACCGAGCATGACCAGGCCGACGATGGCGGTAGAGCACAGCGGATACAGGAAGATTGCCTTCAGGCCATTAAGGCTCGCGGGAATTTTAGAGAAAGCCTTCTCGAGCAGCAGGATGACATAGCCAGCGAGGAAGCCGCCGACGATGCCGCCCAGGAAGCCGAAGCCCACACCCGAGCCTCCAGCGTCGATCATGCCGGTATCGGCGTTGATGGGAAGACCCTGGATGGCAATCATACCGGCAACAAAGCCGGGGACGAGCGCCGGGCGCTTGCCGATAGACTCGGCGATGTAGGCGGAGAGCACCGGAACCATGAGGTTCATGGCGATACCGCCGATAATCTTGAGCATCGCGGCAAAGCTGTTGTAGTCGGCAGCCGTCGAATCAAAGGACGTGATGCCCCACAGGAACGAAATGGCGGTCAGAACACCACCGGCAACGACGAAGACCAGCATGTGGCTGACGCCGTTCATGAGGTGCTTGTAGATGACGTGACCGATGGACTCCTTCTCCTCGACCTCGTCCTCGACATCGGCGGCAGCGGCAACCGTGTCGTCGCCCTTGGCGGCGAGCGCGCGGTCAATCAGCTTACCGGCGGCCTCAACGGACAGGGCCTTGGAAACACCAACGGAAACCATGGGCTTACCGGCGAAACGCTCAGCCTGGACATCCTTGTCGGCCGCGACGACGACGGCCTTGGCACCAGCGATCTCACTCTTGGTGAGCTCGTTCTCGACACCGACCTGGCCATGAGTCTCGACCTTAATGGTCAGACCGCGCTCGGCAGCTGCCTTCTCCAGCGCCTCCTTCGCCATGAAGGTGTGCGCAATGCCGGTCGGGCAACCGGTCGCGGCGATGATGTCAAACTTAGCCATGTGTCCCTCCTTCTTGAGTACAGCGCCCGCGAGCGCTCCCCTACACGCGCTTTGATGCGCGTTTTTCCACAACTGAAAGATACCAACCTACCGTCCGCGTGAGAAGACACAAGGTGAAAATCTCCGGTGAAAGGTTCTTTCATAACCGTAAACGGTAAGTGAAAGTTTACCATCAACACTTGAAACGGCAAGGTGTATCTTGTAATTGAAAATGCCCGTATACTATGGCATTGCAAATCAAGCTAGATTTTCATGCCAACCAGGAGCCATCCATGACCGATAGTAGCAAGAGCGCACTTTCCCTCATTAGCACCCATCAGGGATACAGCGAGTCCGAGCAGCGCATTGTCGACTATATATTGGAGCACCAGTCCGAGGCTCCACGCCTCACGGCGGCTCAGCTCTCACGCGCCGCTGCCACGTCCGAGGCGACCGTTTCGCGCTTCTGCCGCAAGCTGGGCTTTGGCAGCTTCCGCAGCTTTCAGTTTTCGTTGGCGAGGGATTTGGAAAGCCAGCGCAACGAGGGCCTGACCGACGAGGTCTCGCTCGACAATATGGAGCAGAGCCTCAAGAACATCCTGGCTGCCAAGGTGAGCGAGCTTAATGCGACCATCGACGGTATCGACCACGATACGCTGGCGGCTGCTGTGCATGCCCTTAAGCATGCAGGGGTTATTGAGTTTGCGGCTGTGGGCAATACGAACGCGGTCGCGCTCGATGCGACGTTTAAGTTTTCGCAGCTGGGCCTGCGCTGCATGGCGAGCACCATTAGCGAGACATCAATCGGCTTTGCGCTCACGTTGCGCCCGGGTGACGTTATCGTGCTAATCTCAAACTCTGGCAAATCGCGCCGACTGAATCGCATGGCAAAAGCGGCTCGCGACTGCGGCGCAACCGTAGTCGTCATCAGCAGCGACAGCAAGTCTCCGCTTGCTCGTTTGGCAGACTACACCTTTAACACCGTGAACCACGAGGCGCTGCTCACCACGGGCGACTTTGCGTTCTCCAAAATCAGCGCCACGATGATCATCGAAGTCATCTACAACTTCCTGTTGCCCGAGATTGAAGACGCGCGTGAGCATATCAGCTACTACGAGGAGCTCATCCAGCCGGATAAGGTCGTTGAGTAAAACGCGTAGTGGGACAAAAATTTCAGTCTATTTTGTCCCACCAACACCGCTGATACGACCTAACCTCGAGCTTCTTCGAGCATCTGCTTTGCGTGGACCAAGCTTGCCTCGGACTGATCGCCGCTCAACATGCGGGCGATCTCGGCGGTACGCGCTTCGCCGGTTACCTCGTCCAAATGCGTCTGGGGGACTTCGCCCGGTTCCTTGCTGACAACATAATGCTTGTCAGCCATGACGGCGACCTGCGCCAAGTGGGTTACGACAATCACCTGATGCGTAGCAGCGAGATCTGCCAGCACACTCGCGAGTGCACGCGCCGTAGAGCCACCGACACCAGCATCGACCTCGTCAAACACCAGTGTATCAACACCGTCCGCGTTACCGAGGACAACCTTACTTGCCAGCATGACGCGGCTGAGCTCGCCGCCCGACGCAATTCGACGCAGGGGACGCGGCGTCAAGCCGGCACCGCTGCGGTATAGCAGCTCGTAACTCGAAGGACCAACGGGCGTCCACTCAGCACGGGGAAGATCACGCGACTCCCAGACGAGCTCGGCACTACCCATCTCCAGGCGAGCCATCTGGCGGCCCACCTCGTGGCAGAAGCGCGGAGCCGCCGTATTGCGTGCACGCTTAAGCGCCTTGGCGGCGGCGAACAGTTCATGCTCTGCTGCGCCAAGCGCTTCACGCGCCTTCTTGATCTGCTCATCACCATCGTCTACCAGCGACAACAGCTCTTGCGAGCGATCGCGCATGGCAAAAACATCGTCCATAGTGGGACCCCACTGACGCAACAGACCCTTGAGGTCGGAATACCGCTCACGCATGCGAGCGAGCTCGCGCGGGTCGAAGGCGACGCCATCGCGATAGGAACGAAGCTCGTTCGCGCAATCCTCAAGGGAGATACAGGCATCCGAAAGCGCATCGGCAATGTCGCTCAGCTTGCGATCGACGGCAGCCATACGGGAAAGCTCCGCCACGGCACTGTTCACGGCATCGAGCGCTCCCCCTTCGGCAGCAAGCGATGCATGGGCCTCGTTGGCCGTCGCAACCAAGACCTCGGCGTGCTCCGAGCGCGGCAGCAGCTCCTCGAGCTCCTCGTACTCGCCTGGCTTGGGGTCGACCTCGGTGATACGCTCAAGAGCAAAACGCGCTTCCTCGACGCGACTTCCCTGCGCGCGTGAGGCTTCCTCCACACGGCGAAGCTCCTTGGCAGCCGCGCGCGAGGCTTTAAAGCAAGCACGGTAGTGCTCGAGCGCCTCGAGTGCCGGGCGCCCAGCCCAGGCATCAACCATGGCAACATGGTGCGCCGGGTCGAGCAAGCGCTGATGCTCATGCTGTCCGCACAGATCCATCATCACGCCAACGCGCTCCGAAAGCTCGCGCACACTGGCGATGCGGCCGTCAATCTTCACGCGGCTGCGGCCCTCGGCAGAAAGGCTGCGCTGGACCGTGAAGCCCTCCGTGTCGTGCGGGCCGTCAAACAGGCGTGCCTCAACGCTCGCCAGCGCCTCGCCCTCGCGCACCGTCGACGAATCCGCACGCTCGCCCAAAATAAGCTTGAGGGCCGAGAGCAGCGCGGTCTTGCCGGCGCCAGTCTCGCCAGTCAGGACAGTCAGGCCGGCACTCGGCACCAGCGTCGCCTCGCGAATGAGTGCAATGTTATAAACCTGCAGCTCATCGATCATGACGGACTCCGTAGAATACGCGGCTCACCGAGTTATAGAAGCTCTCGGGGCCGTAATCCAGCAGCAACACATCTCCGGGCCCGCGGCGCACGGCCACGCTCTCAACGGTACCATCGCAGGTAATAAACTGTCCATCGATAGCGATCGCCGGAACACTCGGACGGTCATCAGACATAAAGATCTCGACGACATCACTCGGCGAAGTCAAAAAGGCACGAGCCTGAATGGTGTGCGGCGCAATGGGTACGCAGACCATGCCCGTATAGTCAGGGCTCACGATGGGGCCACCGGCGCTGAGCGCGTAACCCGTAGAACCAGTCGCCGTCGAAACGACGACACCGTCACCGCGTAGGCGGTCGATATGGTGACCGGACACCGTGATGTCAAACTCGACCATATCGGACAGGGGGCCGCGCGTAAGCGCCATGTCGTTGAGGGCGAAGGTGCGCACGACATCCTTCGTACCGTCTTCGCGCACGGACACGATATCCGCGGCGATGGTAGCGCGACGGCTCACATGCAGCTCGCCGGACAGAGCGTCGCTCACGACCTGCAGAATGTCGCGCTCCTCGGGACTCGCAGCCGTCAAAAAGCCCAGGTGACCATAGGAAAGACCGAGGATAGGAATCTCGCGATGGTTGAGGATGCGGGCAGCGCGCAGCAACGTACCGTCGCCGCCGAGCGTAATGACCAGATCGGAGCCGTCGATATCAGGCGTGCTTTGAATCTTCGATCGCTGGTCGGCAGCCCATGCGACCTCATAGCCCTGGCGCGTCAGCCAAAGCTCGAGCATCAGGCCGCTCTCGACCGCCTCTTGCTTGTAGTAATTGGGAACCAGAAAGACCTTCATAGCGTTGCAGCTTTCTCGCTCAAAACCGAGACCTGGGATTGCAGCACGTCTTGCGAGCGGTCGCCAGATTCAAATCTCGTGCCGTACAGGAAAAACTCAAGGTTGCCCTTGGCACCATGAATGGGCGACACGCACACATCGACCGGGAACAGGCCCTTGGCAGCAAAGAGCTCAACCGCCGCCACGAGCGTATCGCGGCGCACAGCGGGATCGGTCACAATGCCGCCCTCGCCCACCAGCGCCGCCGGAGCTTCAAACTGTGGCTTTACGAGCGTGCAGAATGCACCCGTAGGCGCCAGGCACGCCAGTACCGCATCGATAATGTTCGCGATGCTGGTAAACGAGACATCACACACAGCCAGGTCGATGGCGCCGGCATAGCCAAGCTCAGGCAGCTGCGTCACGTTTGTGCGCTCATGCAGCGTCACGCGATCGTCCTGACGCAACGACCAATCGAACTGGGCGCGACCCACGTCCACAGAGACAACGGTCGCAGCTCCGCGCTTGAGCAGGCAATCGGTAAAACCCCCGGTAGAGCAGCCCACATCCAAACAGGCAAGGCCCGTCGGATTGATGCCAAACGCATCAAGCGCGCCTTCGAGCTTAAGACCGCCGCGGCCAACATAGGGAATGCGCCCCTTCACGTGCAGCGGCAGCCCCGGCATCACCTTAAGACCCGGCGAAGTCAAGCGCTCGCCGCCACTCGAGACCAAGCCGGCCATAAGAGTGCGAAGGGCATCCGCGCGATCGGCGCAGATGCCCTGTGAAATCAGTTCGTCATCAAGACGCACACGTTTCATGAATGCCATCAACCATTCGTATCCGGAGATGTGGCCTAGCTATCCTGGGATTCGTTTGCCGCATCCTCATCGTATTCCTGCTCGAGCTTGTCGGCCTCACGCTGCGTCAACTCAAACTTGTCGACCATATCGACCGCGCGGGAGCCCAGCTCAATCGCTTCGTCAAACAGATCGAGCGAACGCTCCAAGGAGGTATCCTTGGAGCGAACGGTAGCGATGATCTGATCCAGACGGTCCGAGATCTCGTCAAAGTTGCGGACAGAACCCTCTGGCATGGCTACTCCTCGACGGAGTCGACGACAGCCTCGGCAGCGTCCGCATCCTCGGCAAGTACACCGGCGGCAGCCTGAGCGGCGGCGACCTTTGCGGCAGCCTCTGCAGCCTGCGCCTCCTCGCGAGCGCGGTCCTCGGCCAGCAGCTCTTGGTACAGGTCCTCGCCCGGCAGCTCCTCGCTGCGAGCGATCTTGCCCAGCACGCCGTTGACGAACGACGCGGACTGGTCGGTGCCATAGGCCTTGGCAAGCTCGACAGCCTCGTTGATCACGATGGCGTCCGAGACCTCCTCGTCGGTGAGGAAACGCATCTCGTAAACGGCGATACGCAGCAGATTGCGGTCGGCGCCGGGCATGCGCATAAGATCCCAGTTCTTGGCAACGGATCGCAGAGCGCAGTCGATGCGGTCGATATGCTCGTAGGCACCGCGGCACAGCTCCAACGCATAGGGGTCGAGGGGACCCTTCGAGATCAGGAAATCACCCTCGAGGACGCGCTCGAGCGGGCTGTCCGTGGCCTCGGCCTGGAACAGCAGCTGCAGCGCCTGACTGCGGGCAAGCGTACGCCCGCGATAAACCTTAAGGCTCAAAGGTTACTCCTTGGGGAAAACGAGGCCGTCGATGCAAACGTCGACGCGCTCGACCTCAACGCCCACTTGGGCATCGATGGCGGCGACCACAGCGGCGCGAACAGCCTCGGCGAGTTTCTTGAACGGATAGCCAAAGAACACCACGACACGCACGGTGAGTGCGAGCTTGTCGCCGATGACCTCGGCCTCGACCGCCGGCTCGGAAGCGGGGGCCTTGGACGAGAGCATCATGGAGACAAGGTTGGTGGCAAGGTCCTTGACGCCAACGGAGGCGATGCCCTCGACATCCGACACGGCGCGCGAGACGATGGCGGTCAAAACATCGGGCGAAATGCCGATGCCGTCAATCTTGATTTCCTGGGGCATGAGTCCTCCTAGAAGAGTTGGTTGCTAGACGCGGGAGACGAACTTGCCGTCACGGGTGTCAACCTTGATGACCTCGCCCTCGTTGAGGTACATGGGGACCTGGATGACAGCGCCGGTGTCAATCGTGGCCGGCTTGGTGGAACCCTGGACGGTGTCGCCCTTAAAGCCCGGGTCGGTCTGGACGATGGTGGTCTCGATAAACATCGGCGGGGTCACGCCCATGAGCTCATCGTCGGCGAAGAGCAGCTGGCAAATGTCGTTCTCGCGAAGCCACTTGGAGTTCTCGCCCACCATGTCCTCGGGAACGGGAACCTGCTCATAGGTCTCGTTGTCCATGAAGATGTAGTCGGCGCCATCGTTGTAGAGGTACTGGAACTCACGGGTGGTGAGCATGACGCTCTCGAACTTGGTGCCGGCGTTGCAGGTGTTCTCGACGACGCGGCCGCTCTTGATGTCGCGGGTCTTGTAGCGCACAAACGCGCCTCCCTTGCCCGGCTTGACATGCTGGAACTCGACGATGGTGTAGACCTTGTCCTTGATGCGGAGACCGAGGCCGTTCTTGAAGTCGGCGGTAGAAATGGTAGGCATAGCGACCTTTCTTGTTATGGGCAGAACGCACAAGCGTCCAAATTACATACGATAGAAATTATACACTTGCAGACCGCGCCTGCGGCGAGCGCATAAAAAGAGAACGCGGGGCGCCCGAATTGCTCCGGACGCCCCGCCCAAAAATCTATCGAAATGGGCTAGCAGTCGATGACGTGCAGGTCGTGCGGGGTCTTGGTGAAGGGCTCGTAGCCGTTCTCGGTGACCACGCCGTAGTCCTCCAGGCGCACGCCGCCCACGCCGGGCAGGTAGACGCCAGGCTCCATGGTGACAACCGAGCCGATCTCGATGGTGTTCTTGCTGCGATTGAAGTTGGGCAGCTCGTGGATGTCGATACCGACGCCGTGGCCCAGACCATGGTTGTAGTAATCGCCATAGCCGGCATCGCCGATGATCTTCTTGGAAAGCTTGAAAATGTCGTTGCCCTCGACGCCCGGATGGATGGCGGCGACGCACTCCTCGTGCGTACGGCGCACGAGCGCGTACAGGTCAAGCTGCTCCTGCGTGGGCCCGCCCATCACGACAGTGCGTGTCATGTCGGAGCGATAATCGCAGTAGCCCGCGCCGTAATCCATGAGGACAAAGTCGCCCTTCTCGATCACGCGGTCGCTCGGGACGGCATGCGGGTTGGCGGTGTTGGGGCCGCTCGCCACGATGGAGCCGAAGGCAAGGCTGTCAGCACCGTTGGCGAACATAAAGTTCTCGAGCTCGTTGCGTACCTGCTTCTCGGTCATACCGGGCTTAATAAAGCCGAGCATGTGCTGGAAGGCGGCATCGGTGATCGACTGCGCATGGCGCATGAGTTCAATCTCCTCGGCGTCCTTAATGGCGCGCATCTTGCGGATGTCGTCGTGCATCAGCGGCAGCATACAGGCGACGGAGCGGTCCTCCAGGCCGCGCTGAATACCCTGGTAGAAATTAATCTGCATATCGTCCTCGACAGCGCAGACGCGGCATTTGTTGGCCGCGATCTTGCCGGCGACCCAACCGGGGATGGTGCCCTCATCCATGTCGTAGACCCAGGGGCTGCCGGCGGGCGTGTTCTCCTCAAAGCTGTTGAGGTAGCGCGAGTCGGTATGGAACAGGCACTGGTCAGCCGTAATAAACGCCGCGTGCGGGAACTCGAAGGTGTAGTCGAAGACGCCCTTCACGCCCGTGAGCCAACGAAGATTGGCCTCGTCGCGTACCACGATAGCGTCGTAGCCACGCTCGACCATCAGGGCACGGACGCGCTCGATACGACCGGCAGGACCGGCAGCAAACTCAGACATGCAGATTCCTTTCTTGTTGTCTCTATATAGACGGGACGGGTCTCAACCGAACGACGGAATCGCATGCGATCCGCAACCGATTGAAAACCCGCACCTCAACATGATACGAAAGACAATGGATGTCAATAAATCTTAGAGAAGTTCTTTGCGAGAAGCCAAGTAGGCGTGAGCATGGCGCTCAAGAACCTCGTCCTCAACGCTCGTTAGGCGAATGGCACCGAGTGCTGCGGGCAGCGGCAGCATGCTGCGATTCGAGCGAGCGAACTGCTGCTTGCGGAACTCCTCGATAAACGCGGTGGACTCCAGGTCGAAGGCAAGCTCCTCGATACCAAAGTCCTCCAGGCAGTCATCGACCTCAAAGACGTAATCGATATCGAAGTCGCAGGCATCGTGGGCAACGCGCGCCTCAAAACGCATGCCCTCGGACAACAGCTGGTAGGCAGGGACCTGCGAAGCGGCATCGCCCAAGCAGGCGCGCAGGGCACGCTCCCCCGTCTTGCCAAAATCGAGCGCATGGCGGGCGCTCGGGTTCGTGGCCATCAGTACGTCCTTGCGGGCAGTCTGAGACCACTGAACGGCATTGACGAGCGCGACCTCCTCGCCCGCGAGAATCTCGGGGACGGTCTCGGTAAACTGATTCCAGCGGGACTTGCTGCTCGAAAGCATGGTGCCAACAAGTACCGCATAGCCGAGCTTGAGGTCCTCGGGGTCCGTCTCGCGAACAAGGTCGAGGTCACACACGACCAAGCCCGGCTCGGGACGGAACGCGATAGCCGGAAGCGCATTCGCCGAGGAGGCGACGAGCGGCTTCATGGTCGTCGCAACCGTGAGCATGGCGTCGAACGTCGTCGGCAGCAAGGCGCACTCGGTGCGACCGCACCACTGATTGGCACACCAGCAAACGACCGAGCAAGTTGCCGTGTCGCCGACAGCGACAACGAGATCGTCGCAGGTAATGCCGCTAGCCGACAGGGCGCCAAAGACGGTATCGGCATCGGCCAGCGTAGCACCGGCAGGAGAAACCTCAAGGGCGAGCGGCGACACGGCAAAACCGGCGTCGACCAGCGCATGCTCGACGACCTCACCAAAGCGCTCGGATGTGGCGTCGTTCCAAACCACCATCGCGCGCTTAGGCTTGCCCACAGCCGAGGCAAACATGCGCGACAGTTCCTCAAACGCGCCAAGACCGACGCGAACATCGACACTGCGGTTTTGGAAATTGATAAGTTGACGGCGAATCATAGCAGTCCACGCTCCAAAAGCATCTCGGCACAAAGGTAGGAAACGTCCTCGAAGGACTTGTTGCGAATATCAAGGGTAATATCTGCGGCTTGGCGATACAGCGGACGGCGATGCTCAAACAGGCGCGCAGCATGCTCGGGCGAGCGAAAATCGGGGCGCGTGTCGGACCGACGAATCTGGCGAATCGAATCCTCAAAGTCGCCCTCGAGGTAAACGCACGTACCCATTTCGTGCATCAGCTCAATATTCACCGGCGTCTCGACGATACCGCCCCCGCACGAAACCAACAGGCTGCGCTCGCTTTGGAGCGAACGGAGCGCCGAGGTCTCGAGCTCGCGAAAACGATCCTCGCCCTCGGTCTCAAAAATCTCGGTTACCGACTTACCGCAACGGCGCACGACCAGTCGGTCGGTATCGATAAAACGCCGCTTGAACATAGTGCCGACGTTGCGCGCGAGCGTCGATTTGCCCGCGCCCAAAAAGCCGATAAAGAAGATATGGTCGCAGCCGTGTTTGGTATGCTGGGACATAGCGAGACCTATTCCTCGCAGTGAAGGTCGCGCAGGGCCCGGCGCTCAAAAATACGGAAGATCTGCGTATACCACAGGTCCTGCGTCGCCTGCGGCTTTACCAGGATGGTATCGACGCCGGCGAAATTGCCGCTCCACACGTCAGTGTAGAGCTGATCACCGATCAGCACCGCCTCGTCGGCCGAGGCGCCGAGGCGCTTAAGACCCGCCTTGAGGGCAAACGGCGCCGGCTTCATGGCGTGGCTGATGGCCTCGAGTCCCAGCTCGCGTGCAGAGCTCATGACCTGGTCGCGATGCCAGTTGTTGGACACCATGCACAGCTTAAAACCTTTGGCGCGGGCGGCGTCGAGCCAAGCGGAAACCGCGGCGGGAACCTGCTCGGTGTCGCGCGGCACCAGGGTGTTATCGCGATCGAGCAGAATGGCGCGTTTGCCGTCGGCCCACAGGGCATCAAGGTCGATGCGATCGACCGAGGCAACGTAACGTTTGGGGCTAAAAATCCTCATGCTAATTCCAAGACTGTTGATGCTCTTCGTAGGTTTGCGAGAAGTACTCCTCGTCCTGCGTAATGTAGAAATACAGATCATCGGAGTCGGTCGGCTCAAGCGTGGCCTTGAGCGCCTCGAGCGACGGAGAGCAGATGGGCGTGGGTGGCAGGCCCTCGTGCTTATAGGTGTTATACGGACTATCGCTCTGCAGGTCGTCGGCGGTAACCTCGCCACCGGTGACATACATCATGGTCGCATCGCTGTTGAGATAGCGCAGACCGTCGAGCTTGCCGGCAAGACGGTTGTAGAAGACCGAGGCCACGTGCGCACGTTGGTCGGCGTTGAGACCCTCGCGCTCAACGATAGAGGCCAAGTTGACGATGTCGTAGTCGGACATCTCCACACCGTAGCGTTCCTTGATCTTGGCTTCGCAGCTCGCAAAGTCAAGCGACTTGTACTCGGTCTTAAACTGATCGAGCATAGCGCGAATCACGCCATCGGCCGTCGGCGAATCACCCAGCGAATAGGTCTTGGGGAACAAGAAACCCTCGAGCGAGTCGTTGGCGGCGCCCTTAAGGAAGCTATAGTCGTCCACGTAGTTGGAGGCCTTGGCCTGGTTGAGGAAGTCTTCCTTAGAGATGCTGTCGTAGGCCTGGGCCACACGGTCGGCGACTTGATCGACCGTCAGGCCCTCAGGGATAGTCAGCGCATTGGAGCCCGCGTTGGGGCCTTCCATGAGCTGCTGAACAACCTTGGTCGCATCCATGAGTGTGGTGAACGAATAATCACCAGGCTTGAGCGACATATCGGCGTTGAGCTTTTTCACCGCCGCATAGTAATCCTTGGGATTCTCGACGATATGGTTCTCGGAGAGAATCGAGGCGATCGTATCGCCCGAAGCACCATCGGGAATGGTCACCGTAACCTGCTGACCAGCCGTGACCTTCGTATCCTCACCGGCAAAGAAGCCCTTGACGGCCGGCACGACAAAGAAGGCGATCGCAGCAAGCGCGAGCACCGCCACCACAACGCCGATGATCATGGGAACCGGAGAACTCTTCTTTTGAGCACCGCGACGAGCATGCGTGTTGTAGCTCGAGCGGGTTGCCGGAGCAACGCCATGCGAACCGCGAGCGTGATGCGAATGCGATTGGGGGGCCTGAGTTCGCTGAGTAGGTGCCTGCTGCTTAAAGCGGGTACCGCCTGCAGGCTGGGCCGTACGAGCAGTGGGCTGCTGAGCCGCGTGAGAAGCCGAATGCTGAACCGAACGAGCAGATGGCTGCTGACCCGTCCGTTGAACAGGTTGGGCCGAATGAGAGAAGGACTGCGCCGGGCGCGCGGCAGGCTGAGCTGCACGCTGCGTCGGCTGTGCCGGACGCTGGCAAGGCTGGGCAGGGCGCGACGCCGACTGCCGTGTACGATTCTGCTGGCGCGGATCGGAAGCGCTAGGCATGCGAAACCTCCTCGTTTTTACGATCGAGCCACGTCTGCAAAAACAGGCTGGCGGCAATCATGTCGATCTTGCCCCTCATCTGCTTTTCGTTGAGGCCCTGCTCGCGCAGGATACGCTTGGCCTCTTGCGAAGACAGACGCTCGTCCTCAAACTCAAGCGGAAGATCGAGCTCGTCGGCAATCTTTTGCGCCACGGCGGCAACGCGCTCGGCCTGGGGACCAGGCTCACCGGCCATGGTCAGGGGACAACCGCTTACCAGGATGTCGGGCTCATAGTCCTCGACCAGGTAACGGAACGTCTTTGCCATGCCAGTGACCTCGGCAGCCGGAAGCACCTTGACAGGCATCGCCATCTTGCCATCACGGCTCGAGACGGCGATGCCAATCCTGGTCTCCCCTATGTCCAGCGCAAGCGCGACCACAGTGACTTCTTAGATTCTTAGGCGCCGAGTGCGGTCTTAGCGGCCGCGAGGGCATCGGCGATACCGGCAGCGTTCTTGCCACCGGCCTGGGCCATGTTGGGACGGCCACCACCGCGACCGTCAACCAGGCCCGCGATCTGCTTGATCACGTTACCGGCGTGGAACCCGGCCTTCACGGCGTCATCGGAGCCGGCAGCGAGCAGGGCCGGAGTGCCCTTCTCAGTCACGCTGGCGACGACACAAGCGACAGGGCCGGCGACCTTCTGGTGCACGGTATCCCATACGTTGCGCAGGTCGGCAGCCTCAAGGCCCTGGAGCTCAGCGACGACGAGCTTGTAGCCGCCGAGCTCAACGGCACCCTCGATGGCACTGGAAATGGCGTCGGAGGAGCCACCGGTCAGAGCCTTTTTGAGCTTGTTGGACGTCTCGCGCAGCTCGGCCTGCAGGTTCTCCACGCGGGCGGGAACCTCGTCGACGCGGCACTTGAGCGCAGCGGCGGCGGCGTCAACGAGCGCCAGGCGGTCGGCCATGTAGTCGAGGGCACCCTTAGAGGTCACAGCCTCGATACGGCGGACATTGGAGCCTGTGGAGGACTCGGAAATGATCTTGAACAGGCCGATCTCGGCGGTGTTGGCAGCGTGCGTGCCACCGCAGAGCTCGCGGGAGAACGGCTGGTCCTCGGCGCCCACGGAGACGACGCGGACGACATCGCCGTACTTCTCGCCAAACAGAGCGACAGCGCCGGCAGCCTTAGCCTCGTCGATGCCCATGACACGGGTCACGACGGGCTTGGAAGCGAAGATCTGCTGGTTGACCAGGTCCTCGACAGCCTTGAGCTGCTCGGAGGACAGGGCCTCGAAGTGCGTAAAGTCAAAGCGCAGGTGCTCGGGCGTCACCAGCGAGCCGGCCTGGGAGACATGCTCGCCCAGGACCTGCTTAAGGGCGGCGTCGAGCAGGTGGGTGGCGGTGTGGTTGCGGCGCAGGAAACCACGGCGCTCGGCGTCGAGCGCGGCGGTCACGGTAGCACCGACGGTCAGCGTGCCCTCGGCAACGTGGGCGACGTGAGCATACAGGCCGTTGTGGTTCTTGGTATCGGAAACGGTCAGCGAAACGCCCTCGGCGGAAAGCTCGCCGGCGTCACCCTGCTGGCCGCCCATCTCGGCGTAGAACGGGGTGCGGTCGAGCACGACCTCGACGTTCTCGCCGGCGGCAGCGGACTCGACGGACTCGCCGTTGCGAACGATGGCGACAACCTTGGCACCCTCGATCGCATCGTTGTCATAGCCGTCGAATTCGGTCGCGGCGACCTTGTCGGAAAGCTCGACCCACACGTCGTTGAAGCTGCCCCAGGCATCGCCCTTGACGTTGGCACGAGCGCGGGCCTTCTGGTCCTCCATGCAGGCGGTAAAGCCGTCCATGTCGACATCGTGGCCAGCGGTGCCCGCGATCTCGACGGTCAGGTCGATGGGGAAACCAAAGGTGTCGTGCAGCTTAAAGGCAACATCGCCCGGAAGCACAGCACCCTCGGCAAGCGCTGCCAGGGCCTCATCCAGGTAGACGCGGCCGTTGTCGAGCGTCGTGGAGAAGCGCTCCTCCTCGGAGGCGACAATACCCTTAACGAGCGCGACGTTCTTGAGCAGCTCGGGATAGGCCTCGCCCATCTGAGCGTTAACCTCGTCGATGAACTTGGTCAGGAAGGCGCCCTCGATGCCCAGCAGGCGGCCGTGGAACACGGCGCGGCGGAGCAGGCGGCGCAGGACGTACTCGCGGCCCTCGTTACCGGGCAGGATGCCGTCCGAGATCATAAAGTCGACGGCACGGGAGTGGTCGGCGATGATGCGCAGGGAGCGGCTGGCGCCGGAGTAATCGTCGGCGTCATAGGTCTTGCCGCTGATCTCCTCACCGAGCTTGATGAGGTGCTGCATCAGATCGCCGTCGTAGTTAGCGGTCTTGTGCTGCATGATGGCGGCCATGCGCTCAAGGCCCATGCCCGTATCGAGGTTACGGTGCGGCAGCTCCGGCATGGAGCCGTCCTCCTGGCGGTCGTACTGGGTAAAGACGAGGTTCCAGAACTCCAGGAAGCGGTCGCAGTCGCAGCCAGGCTTGCAGTCGGGGCTGCCGCAGCCGACCTCCTCGCCCATGTCAAAGTAAATCTCGGAGCACGGGCCGCAGGGGCCAGTGGGGCCAGCGGCCCAGAAGTTGTCGTCCTCGCCCAGGCGGGAGATGTGGTCCTCAGCAACACCCAAAGAACGCCACACGTCGTGGGTCTCGTCGTCCTCGGTAAAGACGGTGAAGTACAGGCGGTCGAGCGGCAGCTTGAACTCCTTGGTGATGAGCTCAAAGGCCCAGGCGCAAGCCTGCTGCTTGGAGACGCCGCCAAAGGAGAAGTCGCCGAGCATCTCAAAGAAGGACAGGTGACGGCCGTCCTCGCCGATGCAATCGATGTCGTTGGTGCGGACGCACTTCTGGCAGGAGATAGCGCCGATCTCCTTCATGGTCTTCTTGCCCTGGTAGTACTCCTTAAACTGGTTCATGCCGGCGTTGGCAAGCAGCAGCGAAGGATCGTCAGGGACGAGGGACGAAGAAGGATAGAGCTTAAGACCGCGCTCCTCAAAGAAGTTGAGGAACTTGGAGCGAATCTCGGCCGTAGTCATTGACGGGTAGTCAGCACTCATAGAGGGAATCTCCTCGGTTTCACATCGAAACAGTTCAAACGTAACGATATTACCATCCCGCCGCGCCTGTGCAAAAAAGAGGGTCGCCAAACAGCGACCCTCCAGCGAAAGTGCACGTTATTTAGTACTGCGCGATCCTTTGAAAAAGGACTGCTGTATAATTGCATATAAGATTCACCCGGAAGGAGCGATCGATGAAAAGCAAACGATTTGTCCTGAATGCACTTCTGGTTGTAGCACTTTTAGCGCTCTTAGCCTTCTCATGCTGGTACGCAAACCAACCATCATTTGGATACGTATTGTATACAGTAATGTCCGGCGATAAGGCTTATTACACTCTACGCGCAATTGACGTTCTCTTTTTCTATGTAGCCGGCCCCTTATCAATCGCTTTGGTCGCGTTTCTTGTCATTTACAACTTCAAGAAACGTTAATAGAACCTATTTAGAATCCGAATCGTCCATGGAGCCGTCGATGCCGGTTTTGGTTTCGTCGTTCATATTGAAATCGTCGTCTTTGGCGAAGGGATTCTTGAAAAAGCCCGTAGCATCGGGCTGAAGGCCCGAGAGCTTCATCCAGGGATTATCGAGCTCGGGTTTGGGCATGGCCTGGGCCTCGGGCGCGGTCTCGTTGCCGATGAGCTCGGACTCGTAGATGAAGGTGTCGTCGCCGAGCGCGTCGTAGGCGGCGACCGGGTTGCCATCGGCATCGCGGTACGGTGTGCCCTTAAACACGGCGCCGTCATAGGCCACAAGCTGGCGGCCGGTCTCATTCTCGAAGTAGTACACGAAGATACCCTTGAGGGCCGCACATAGCGGGATGGCAATAATCATGCCGATGGGGCCCATGAGTGCCGAGCCAATAACGAGCGCCGTGAGGCTCATGATGGGATGCACCTGCACCGAGCTCTGCATGACCTTGGGCGAAATGACGTTATCGGTGACGTTTTGCGCGACCATCGTCACGATGAGCGTCCATAACGCCAACATAGGGCTGAACATGAAACCGAGCACTGTGGCGATTGCTGCGCTCACCCAAGGACCGACGACCGGAACCAAATGCATGATGCCGGTAAAGATAGCCATGAGCGCCGCATACGGATGGCCGATGATCATAAAACCGATAAAGGCGAGGAAACCACCGCAGATGGACGTCACGACCATACCGCGCATGTAGCCGCCGACAGAGCGAGAAAGAATGGCGACCATAAAGCGGTACGAGGTCTCCTTCTCCTGACCGATGATGGTGCAAATCTCGTGGTGCATGCGAGGGTAGTCGCAGGCCATCCAGTAGGCAAGCACCAGGCCAAGGAAGATAACAAACAGCTGCGACGCTGTATTGGTGATGAGCGGGAACACACCACGACCAAGCTCGGCGGCAATCTGAGACACATACTTCGATGCCACGGCAACCAGCGACGAAAGATTATCGTCCAAATACTCCTTGAGCGGCGTGTTGTTGAGCGTCTTGGCATGCGAGATCATCTCGTTGAGATCACCGCCCGCAACACGAAGCTGCTCGGGCAGGCGGCTCAGGACTTCCATGATCTGACCAAAGAGAATCGGCGACAAGATACAAACGACACCGACGAGCACGGCAACAACAACAATAAGCGCGATAAGCGAACCGATGCCGCGATTCACGCCATGGTGCTCGAGCCAGTTGGTGATCGGGGACATCACAAAAGCAATGATGGAGCCGACGGCAAGAAACTCAATAACCGGCGCCAGGATGCCCATAAGGTTAAAGATGACAGCGGCGATGACAATGCAGCCGACAACAGCCCAAATGCGCAGCGTCAGAATGCGGGTGTCGCGCAGCACGCGATCGGTTTGTTGGGGGTGCTCACTCATGAACGAATCATCACTCCGTCGGGGTCGATCTTGTCCTGAATCTTCTTAAGCGTGCGGCGCAGCAGACGCGAAACCTGCACCTGAGAAATACCCAGCTTCTTGGCGATCTCGATCTGTGTCATGCCCTTCACAAAGCGCAGCTCGATCACCTCGCGCTCGCGCGGCGAGAAATCACGGATGGCTTCCTCGATCACTAGGCGGTCATCGGTAAAGTCGAGCTCGTTGTCGTCGTCGGCGTAACGGTCGAGAATCGAGGGGGCATCGTCGGAATCGGCCGCACCAGGAGCCTCGATGGGCACCGAGGTATAGGCCGAAGACGATTCCATAGCCTCGAGGACCTCATCGACAGTCACATCTAGATACTCAGCGATCTCCTCAACCTTGGGCGAACGCTGCAGCTCGTTGGTAAGTTTGTCAGTAGCCTGGTTGACCTTGGCAGAGAGCTCCTGCAGGCGACGCGGAACGCGCACACTCCAGCCCTTGTCGCGGAAATGGCGTTTGATCTCGCCCAGGATAGTGGGTGTTGCAAACGTCGTGAACTCGAGCCCGCGCTCGGGGTCAAAACGGTCGATAGCCTTGAGCAAACCCAGATAGCCGACCTGCATGAGGTCGTCGAGCGGCTCGCCGCGATTCTTAAATTTGTTGGCAAGAAACCTTACCAGGTTCATATGGGACATGACGAGCTGCTCACGGGCGTCCGGATCACCGGTCTCCTTGTAACGACGAAACAGCTCGCGGGTTTTCTCCTTGTCCCAAGCGGTCTTGCCGCTCCGGGAACGTTCGGTCATATTAGATATCCGCCTTGAGGTCGAGGGAAAGCGTCAGGGGCGCCGTAGTCTTTTCGTAGGAGTCGCACACGCTCGCGAGGATGAGCTCGGCATACACCGCAGCCTGGTCATCCTCGTCGACGGTGGCCTGATCGCCAAAGGTAAAGGTCATGCCAACGTGAGATTCATCGACATCGAATTTGATTGAGATGTCGTCGGAATCAACAGCCGTGCAGCCAAAGATAAAGGCTTCCTCGGCAGCCATGCGGATGTCCTCGATGCGATCGACAGACATAGAGCACAGGGCACCAACGTTGGCTGCCGTCATGCGCACAAGGCGAGCGAGACGCGGGTCACCGGCAACAGTCAGCGTGATAGGGCAGGTTGCTTCGCTACTCATCGCAGGACTCCTCAGAGGTCTCGGCGGGCGTATAGGTGTAATACTGAGCCGGCTTGGATACAGACTTCTGACCATCATCGTCGCCCGCGGCGGCCTCGTCCTCGCCAATTAGGACGCGCTCGGTAGGCTGCTCGGCCTCCGCAGCGGCAGCGGCGAGCTTGCGATCGGCGTCGGCTGCAGGAGCCTTCACCTTATTGAAGAGCTTCTGCACAGCACCGGCGGCAGAATCAGTCACGCTCGACACGGCGCTGCTGGCCTCGGCCACACTGCCCGTGACCTCGGAAATGTCGCGAACGACGGCCTCAACCTCAACAAGGTTGGACGTCAGGGCATCGACCGCGGTCTTGCTCGACTTAAGCAGCGGCTCCATCTGGGCAAGCGCCGGCGTAAGCTCATCGACAGCGCCATCGAGCTTTGCCACCACAGGCTGAGCCTCGGCGATGGTGTTGTTGAGGTCGTTCACGGTCTTATCGAGCGAGTCGACAACGGTGCGGGTCTTGCGCAGGGTAAGCGCGAGCTCAACGATAGCCCACACGCCGGCAACGGCGAGCAACAGCAAGGCGATTTGAATGGGACTCATACAAGCCTCCCAAAGGAATCGAAATACAGACGGTTTCCATGGTACCCCAAAGGGGACCGAACATGCCAAGAGCAGCAACGTGGAACAAAATTATCAGCAGCTACTTCGGTGCATTCCCGCTGCGGTCGCGTTCGCTTTGCTCTACGCGCCATTCTTCCCAACCGCGGCCAGCAGGCTGCCAGAACGCGCCGCGCTCCAGTCCCTCGGGCAAATAGCGCTGATCGACCCAGCCTTCGGGATAATCATGTGGATACTTATACACACCGTAATCATCGCTGCCCGGGCGATGGCGATCGCGCAGATAACTAGGCACCTCGCGAAGCCCACTAGAATGGATATCGGCCAGCGCCGCATCGATCGAAGCCTCACACGCATTGGACTTAGGCGCCAAACAAACATAGAGCGCAGCCTGCGCGAGGTTAATACGGCACTCGGGATAGCCAATAACCTCGGCAGATTTAAACGCAGCATGCGCTAAAAGAAGCGCCTGCGGGTCAGCGTTGCCAACGTCCTCAGAGGCATGAATCATAATGCGACGGGCGATAAACTTAGGATCCTCCCCTGCATCGATCATGCGCGCAAGCCAGTAGACCGTGGCATCGGGGTCGCTACCGCGCATGGACTTGATGAACGCACTGATGATGTCGTAGTGCATGTCACCGTTTTTGTCATACGTAAAGCCGCGACGCGGGTTGGCAATCTTTACGTCATCCACGGTGATGGGATAGCGCTCCCCCGCCGACGGCGCTGGCGTTCCCTCGGTATCGGGACGCGTGACGGCAATCTCGCTCGCCAGCTCAAGTGTCGTCAGGGCCGAGCGTGCATCACCCGCGGCCAGCGTACAAATGGTCTTGACCGTATCCTCATCGGCCGAGAACTTACCGTTCAGGCCATGCGGAGCCTCGAGCGCACGCTCGATCAGCGTGGCTATGTCCTCGTCCTTAAGGTGTTCAAGTTCCACCACACGACCACGCGAGAGCAACGCCGAGTTGACCTCGAAGTACGGGTTCTCCGTCGTGGCACCAATCATAATGACGGTACGGTTCTCAACCGCATGCAGCAATGCATCCTGCTGTGACTTCGAAAAGCGATGAATCTCGTCGATAAACAGGATGGTGCGACGGTCGTACGTATTCAGACGCGTCTTTGCCTCGTCGATCACGCGACGCAGGTCCTTCACGGTACCCGTGACGGCGCTGACCTCGACAAACTCACTCTTGGTATGGTTGGCGATAATGTGGGCCAGCGTCGTCTTGCCCGTACCGGCCGGCCCGTACAGTATCACGCTCGAAAGCACATCGTGCTCGATCGCGGCACGCAACCATGAGCCCTTACCGACGGCCTTTTGCTGGCCCACATACTCGTCGAGCGAATTGGGGCGCATGCGCACCGCAAGCGGCGCATTCTGAAAGGAACGCTCGCGCGTCGAAGCAGAAAAAAGGTCGTCCATAGCCATCCCGTGCATCAATCAAAAAAGTTATCCACTAACAGTATACCTAATAGATACGAACTACCGTTCGTTAATATAGGTACGGTGCGGAAACTTCAATCCCGGAAACAGCTTGCTCGTGAGCTCGCAGAAATAACCGTCCGTCATGCTCGCAATGTAATCCACGACCGCCTGGTCCTTATCATTCTGCCAGGCATAGGCGCGATCGTAGTAGGAAAGCTGCTGCTCGATGCGCGAAATATGGTGCTTAAAGATGTACGAGGACTCGTCACCACTGTTTAGATCCCGCAGGCAACGGTCGTAGAGCTTTTCGAACGCCTCACGCAGCTCCACCTCGGAATCGCCTTCGATACCACCCTTGCTATAGATCTTCTCGTAGTTCTCGCGCTTGGCTCGGCGGATTTCCTCAAACAGGTCCTCGCTCATCTCGATGCGCGGCTTACCATAGCTGTGCTCAACGATATCGATGGAAGCGTGCGTGAGGATCCAACTGTTGTAGGCACCGCCCCGGCCATCATCAAAAGCGTCGGGCGAAAGCAGGCCAGCCGCGATCGCATCCTGGCGGTCGCGACCGACGTAGGCAAGAATATCCGAGATGCGAACGACGCAGCCTTCGAGCGTCATAGGACGCAGATGCTCAATTGCGCTATAGCCCGTGGCAATGCAATCCTCAACCGTCTGGTCAAACTGGTCAAAAGAACTCATGTCCGAGAGCTCAAACACACGCTGCTCGTACTCGCCGTTATGGCATAGCACGCCGTCAAGCGTCTGGAGCGACACGTTGCGGCCATACAGCGTGTCGAGCACTCGGACCGACTGCACGTTATGGAAAAAATAACGCCCCGTACGCTCATGATAGATATCGTTGAGGAAGCGCTCGCCGGCATGGCCGAAAGGCGTGTGTCCCAAGTCGTGACCCAGGCCAATCGCCTCGATCAAATCGCAATTGAGCCCCAAGGCGCGACCGATATCGCGCGCAATGCGGGAGACAAGCTGCACGTGCAAACCGCGGCGTGACAGATCGTCATTGCTACGGAAGCTAAAGACCTGCGTTTTACCTGCATAACGGGTGTACGACGGAAGATGAAGTATCTTTTCGGTATCGCGCATAAATGCCGGACGCATGAGCGTGCCTTTGTCGGCAGCGCGATCAATACGACGAATGACCTGATCGTCGTTGCAACGATACGGGTTGACGACACCCGAGGCGCGGTCGGCGGCAATACGCTCGACCAGATCGGGCGACAACGCCGCGGGAATGCGATCCATGCGCGCCTTGATGGCGGCTGTTTCTTGATTAATTGCCATGGCATGCTCCTTAAAAAGGGCGCGCAAACGGTTACACCGTACTACCCACGCACTCGATTATGGCAAAAATCGGCACCAAAAACGGGAGCAATGGCAGGGAGCGCGATTTTGTGAAGAGGCAGGAGAGGGCAAGGACCAGGAGCGCGACGGCAAATGCCACGATGCCGCCCAGAGGGTCAAGCGTGCAAAGCGCGAAGAGCGCCTTGACGTCCCCCATGCCGATGCCGGGGGCGTGGCGAAGGCGCCGCCAGAGCGACTCAGTGAGCACAAGGGCAAGGTAGACGATGACCGCAAGACCGGCGTGGTCAAGCGCCGTGGTAACGCCCTTGTCGAGCCAGACGCCTGCCAACGCCGCCACCGCACACACGCCGGCAAGCTCATTGGGAAACCGTCGCTCACGGGCATCAACCAAAGCACCGGCAAAGATGCAAATCCAAAATGGGATGTAGGGCATCGTGCACCTCCTTGGGCAGCTACTCGAAAGCAAAAACCACCACAAAAGTGCCTGTCCCCTTTGTGGTGGTTTTGGTGGTGGTTATTTGGCGCCTTGCATGACCTCGTCGAGGGTAACGTTGACGGCGTGCTGCGTCGGGACCCAGTCGACCTTTAGGAACAGGGCCGCCACCGTGATGGGAATATAGCTGAACATAAAGATCGGGAAGGTAAATAGGTTGGTCACCAAACGCCACTTTTGCGCGCAGTGAATATGCTTGTACTCGAAGATGGTGGTGAGTAGCGCCAGGATAAAGAAGGTCTGGTACATCATCGCGAAGGTCATAATGAGCGAGGCGGCACAAGCCTGCATCTCGACCTCGGTGGCCAAGAAGCCATGCGAAAGTCCGCCCACGATGAGGAAGGTCGCGTTGGCGAGCATGGAGATCAGGGACAGCAGCATGCCCGGAGCGATGGTCATAAACATGTCGTAGGCAGCAAAGCGATGATAGCGGAACGTCGACTTGACCAGGTGCTTACCGTAGGTAAAGAACACCTGGTAGAAGCCCTTGGTCCAACGCATGCGCTGTTTCCAGGACGCCTTAAACGTCACGGGCTGTTCGTCAAAGAACTCCGCCGGCGCATAGCCAATGCGAATGCCGTGAATGGCGCAGAACGTGGTGAACTGGATATCCTCGGTCAGCGTATGGAACTGCCAGCCGTGCATGCCCTCGATAACGCTGGCGGAGATGAGATAGCCCGAACCCGAGACAGCGCAGGACGTCTTGCAGATATTACGCGCGTTGTTGAGGAAGCGCGCCTCGCGCAGGTACCAAGTGGCATTAGCTGCCGAGATCCACGAGCTGCCGAAGTTCTTGGAATTGCGATAGCTCGTGACCACATGGAAGCCCTGGTCAAAGGCATCGTTCATCTTAGACACGTAATCGCGGGAGATAACGTTGTCGGCATCGAAGATAAAGTAACCCTCAAACGTGTCGGGATACTCGTTGAGAATGCGATCGAAACCAAAGTCCATGACCCAGCTCTTGCCCTTACGGGCCAGGTCATTGCGCTCATAAACAATAGCACCGGCCTCGCGCGCAAGCTGCGCCGTGTTGTCGGTGCAGGCATCGGCGACCACGAAGACTTCGATGAGCTCGGACGGATAATCCTGGTCCTTGATGGAGCGTACGAGGTTGGCGATCACGGCTTCCTCGTTATGCGCCGCGATAAAGAAGGCATAGCGGTGGAGTTTTTTGGCCTTGGGAGGCGCGACCTCGCCACGAAGAGCACCGATGACAAAGAAGACCACCTGGTACAGAAAGCAGACCGTGAGCAGCGTGACGACAATCTGGTTGAAAATCACGATGGGTGTGTTGGTTTGTAAAAAGGCGAGCATGCAGGCTCCCAGGAACGCATTACGTAAACAATCGTATATCTTACCGCAGGCTTACCGAGTTCAAGAAACCACCTAATACCGGCTAGGCTTCGAGAAGGCCAAGCTGCGGGACGATGTCGTCGCCGGCGGCGGTGCGGCCAATCGAGCGCGGGGCCAGGTCGTCAAGAACCGCAGCGAGATCCCACGGCAGCTCATCGCGGCACTCAATACGCTCCCCCGTCACGGGATGGTCGAATGCGACGCGCCAGGAATGAAGGAATTGCCTGGTCAGACCCTGATCGGCGCGTGCATCGCACTTGCCGTAGAGTGGATCGCCCACGCAGGCGTGGTTGATATGACGCATATGCACGCGAATCTGATGTGTGCGGCCCGTAAACAGATGGCACTCGACGAGCGTATAGCCGTCGTCAAAACGCGTGGAATCGAAGCGCTCGAGGACCTTAAAGGTCGTAATGGCCTGGCGCGCGAAAGGGTCGTCCGAAACCGCCATCTTGACACGGTCGCGCGTAGAACGCGCAAGGCCGGTGTTAATGGTGCCCTCATCCATAGCGATATGACCGTGAACGAGCGTGATATAACGACGATCGAGCGTACGCGTGCGGATGAGATTTTGGAGCGCGCGCTGGGTGTCGTCGTCCTTTGCCGCAAGCATGAGACCCGAGGTATCGCGATCCAAACGATGCACGATGCCGGGGCGGTCCTCGCCCTGCACGGTGCCCAGATGGTCGATACCGCAGTGATAGACCAGGGCATTCGCGAGCGTACCGCTCTCATGACCATGTGCAGGATGGCACACCAGGCCGCGCTGCTTGGAGAGCACGATAAGGTAGTCGTCCTCATAGCGAATGTCGAGCGGGATGGCCTCGGGAATCACATCGGTGGGATCGTGCAGCTCGGGCAAATCGACCGAAATACGATCGCCGGCGCGCACGGCATACTTTTTGGACAGGCAGGTCTCGCCATTGACGGCAACGGCGCCTCCCTCGATCAGATGCGCGCAGGCAGAGCGCGTGGGGCAGCCGTCGTTGGCGCCCAGATAGGCATCAAGGCGCTGACCAGCGGCATCGTCGGCAACAAGAATATGGATGTCGGCCATTAGCGCTCATTCCTTTCGCGAATCTTGCGGGCACGCTCCCCACGCTGCTGGGCCTTGCGCTTGGCACGGGCCTCGTCACGGGCGTTGAGCTCGGCGGTCGCATCGACCTCGCGGGCCGCAGGGCTCAAGAACATGTAGCCGAAGAGGGCGAGCACGACGCCCAAGGTAATGCCAATATCGGCCACATTGAAGACGGGGAAGTCGATGAAGGTGGTGGCAATAAAATCGGTCACGAAGCCAAAGGCCAAACGATCGATAGCGTTGCCGATAGCACCGCCCGCAACCATCGCCATGCCCACAACCTCAAGATGGGCGAGCCGGGGCGCACGAACGAGGTACACGGCAATAGCGATAATGACCGCCAACGCCAGCACGGCAAACGCGATGCCATGCCCCTCACCCATACTAAAGGCAGCGCCGATATTGCGGACAAACATAAAGTCGATCACACCGGGGATGACAGTCACATGCAGCGCATCGCCCACGGCCCGAACCGCAAGCTTGGTCAGCTGGTCAACAAGCAGCACGGCCAACGCCACGCCACCAGCAACACCCAACCGCCAACGCAAAGGCGGCGTCATATCCGCAGAACGACCCAAAGAAATCCCCTACCCTCAGAACAATCGAATTCCGTTGAACGCAATTAACCATCTTATATTGCCATACGCAGAGCGCACGACATATCCACCAACGCAAGCGAAATAACCAGCACAAAACAAAAGCGACATTCCGAATAACGGAATGTCGCTAAATAGCTTTCGACTAAGAGCACAGGTCGAAAGAGAAGGCTCTAGTTCCAACAATGGAAAAGCCGCGTTGCCGTCACCAACAGCGAAAACGTCCCTAAGCGAGCAAGGTGAAGTGAAAGAGGAGGGAAGCGTACTTTGGTACGCGACCGACGATTGAACGTCAGATTGCCGCTTAGGGACGTTTGCAGCGTCGGTAGGTTACGGCGTTCTACGAACGCCGTAACCTACAGCGCGTCAGCGCAGCGCTTGCAGATATGTGCGTGACCGTTGTACTCGCCGACGGTGGTGCGGTAATTCCAGCAACGGTCGCAGCACTCGCCCTCGGCAGCCTCGATGGCAACGGAGAGCTCCTCGCCCTGGGTCAGCTCAACATCGGAAACGATGTAGAACTCGGCCAGGTCGACCGCCTTGTCGCCGGTCAGCAGCGCGTACATCTCGGCGGGAACGACCGCCTTGACGCGGACCTGCTGGCTCTTAGTGAAGGTGCCGACGGAGCGGGCATCCTCAAGGGCCTTGGTCACGGCGCTACGGAGCTCGAGTGAAGCCTCGAGCACGCCCTCGAACTCATTGGCCTCGTCGACCGTGATAGGCGACTTATACCAATCGAGCAGCGCGGCGTACTTCTGGTGGTCGACGCAGCCGGCAGGCGCGTAGGCCATGGCCTCGTCGACGGTGTAGGACAAAATCGGCTGCAGATCGCGCATGAGCATCGAGAAGAGCTCGGCCAGCACGGTCTGGGCGCTGCGGCGCTCGAGCGAGCCAGGCTTGTCGCAGTACAGGCGGTCCTTCAGGGCGTCGAGGTACACGTTGGAAAGCTCGGTAACCACGAAGTCATAAAGCGCACGGTAAGCGCGCGGGAACTCGTAGCAAGAGTAAGCGTCGTCGACCTCGGCCTGAACCTGGGTCAGACGGGCAACCATGAGCTTGTCGAGCGGCAGCAGGTCGGCAAAGGCGACACCGTCGGTCTCAGGCTCAAACTGGCCCTCGAGCTCGGAAAGCAGGAAGCGCAGCGTGTTGCGGAAACGACGGTAGGCATCGGACGTACGGGCAAGAATCTCGTGGTCGATGGACACGTCGGAGCTGGTGTCAACGGAAGCAACCCACAGGCGGATGATGTCGGCGCCCATCTCGTCACAGACCTTATTGGGGTCGATGACGTTGCCGAGCGACTTGGACATCTTGCGGCCCTGGCCGTCGAGCGTGAAGCCCTGCGAGACGACCGCCTTGTAGGGAGCATGGCCGTTGGCGCCCACCGAAGTGAGCAGCGAGCTCTGGAACCAACCGCGATGCTGGTCGGAGCCCTCGAGATACACGTCAGCCGGGTACTCAAGCTCGGGGCGATACTCGCAGACGGCCTTCCAGGACACGCCGGAATCCCACCACACGTCGAGGATGTCCTTATCGGCCTTGAGGTGATGGCCGCCACACTTGGGGCAGACGCAGGCCTCACCCAGGTAGCTCTCGGGAGCGTCGGTGAACCAGGCGTCGGAGCCCTTCTCATGGAAGAGCTTGATGACGGCGTCGAGCGTGGCATCGTTCATGACCTTCTCGCCGCAGTCGGCGCAAGTGTAGCTGGGGATAGGCACGCCCCAGTTGCGCTGGCGGCTGATGCACCAGTCGGGACGCTGCTCGACCATGGCGCCAATGCGGTTGGCGGCATGGGCCGGATACCACTTGACGTTCTCGCGGACCTCTTTGCCAGCCTGCTCGCGCAAGCCGGTCTTGTCCATCGAGACAAACCACTGGTCGGTAGCACGGAAGAGCACCGGGTGCTTGCAGCGCCAGCAGTGCGGATAGCTGTGCGTGATCTTCTTCTCGAGGACCAGGGTGCCGCGCTCGCGCAGGAACTCGATGATGTGCGGGTTGGCCTCGTCGGTATCCATGCCGCTGAAGGGGCCGCCGGTGCCAAACTCCTCGCCGGTGTAGAACTTGCCGTCATCATCGACCGGCATGCAAATGTCGGTGATGCCCTCCTTGAGGCAGGCGAAGTAGTCGTCGACGCCGTGACCGGGCGAGTTGTGGACGATACCGGTACCGTCATCGACACCGACGTAATCGGCCAACAGTGCCACGCCCTCAACACCGTCAAAGATCGGCTGCTTATAGTGAATGTGATGGAAGGTCTCGGCGGGAACCACATAGGGCTTGCCGTCGACCATGACCGGGGTGTACTCCCAGCCAAACTCCTCACAGCACTTGGGAGCCAGGTCCTCGAGCATGACCTCGGCACGGCCATCGTGCTCAACGGCGACATAGGCGGCGCCGGGCTTGAGGGAAACGGCCTGGTCGGAGGGGATGGTCCACGGGGTGGTCGTCCAGATGATGAAGTCAACCGGGCCGTCGAAGTTCTCGAGGCCGGCGGGCTTGGAGGTCATCTCAAAGCGCACGAAGATGGAGGGGCTCGTCTCGTCGGAGTACTCAATCTCGGCCTCAGCGAGTGCGGTGTGGCAGTGCTTGCACCAATGGACGGGCTTGTGACCGCGATAGATCATGCCCTTGTCGAACATGGCCTTGAAGACCTCGATGTCGGCAGCGTCATGCTGGTGATAGAGCGTCAGGTAGGGGTTGTCCCAGTCGCCAAGCACGCCCAGGCGACGGAAGCCGGCCTTCTGCAGCTCGATGTTCTCGACAGCGAACTTGTTGCAAAGCTCACGGATCTTAGCCGTGGAGGTCTGGTTGAACTTCTCGGTGCCGAGCTTCTCCTCGACCTTATGCTCGATCGGCTGGCCATGGCAGTCCCAACCGGGAACATAGGGAACCTCATAGCCCTGCATCATCCAGTAACGGTTGATCATGTCCTTGGAGATCTTGTTCATGGCGTGGCCGATGTGGATCGGGCCGTTGGCGTACGGAGGGCCGTCGTGCAGCACGAACTTCTTGTGACCCTCGTTCTTCTTCAGAACCTGCTCGTAGACCTTGTTGTCCTGCCAGTCCTTGAGTCGCTTGGGCTCGGACTTGGAAAGACCGGCACGCATGGGAAAACCGGTCTTGGGCAGATTCATCGTCTGCTTGTACTCGTTTGCCACGGTACCCCTTTCTTGTCATGGGCGCGCACGCCCGTTGGGCACCAAAAAAGCGCCCGTCCCTACAAGCTGGGACGAAGCGCCACAAAACGGACTGTACGCCCGCAAAAGCTCTTCGTTTAACCACCCAGCTTAGATGCCCTCGCCCGCGTATTCGCGCGCTCGCATCCGTTACTCGGCTGGCCTGTATCGACGACCATCTCGGCGATATCTACTAAGACGTGCCCATGCGGCACGTCCGTTGGGACCGCAGCTCCGGGGTGATTTTCATCGGTCGCATGCACGGGATCTCAGCGCTCCCCGCTCTCTGTAGCATGCGGACGGCCGACTACTCGTCCCCATCAACGCTCATGCGGTGTATGGTAGCACGGTCAGCGCCGTCGAAAAACCCTCAACATTGGTTTTATACGTTCGAAATTTCTCGCTATTACAGCCCTGCTCTAGGAGCAAAATACCTGAAAGCACTTTATCGAAAGAAAGAAGGTTGCCATGCGCACGATTGGAATGAGTGATTATACCGTTGGCGAGGATTGCTTTACCGAGCTGCCCGCCGCACTGGCCGAGTACGGAGCGACCAAGGTCGCCATCATCGGCGGCAAGCGAGCCCTGGCTGCGGCGCTGCCGGGAATCGAGGCGGCACTTGAAGGTACCGATGTCGAGGTCCTGGAGACGCGCGTCTATGGCACCAACAGTACGCGCGCCAATATCGCCAAGGTCGTGAACTCCCCTGCCTGCCAGGAAGCCGACGTGCTCATCGCATGCGGCGGCGGCAAGGCGCTCGACACCGTGAAGACCGCAGCCATCGAGCTCAAGAAGATCGTCTTTACCGTACCGACGATTTGCTCCAACTGCTCGGCCGCGACCGCCATTGCCGTTGTCTACAATGACGATGGCTCGCTCGAGGGCTATTCGTACCCCAACCGACCGGCGCACATCTTCATCAACCCCAAGATCATCGCCGAGGCACCGGCAGAGTACTTCTGGGCCGGCGTGGGCGATGCCCTGTCTAAGCAGCCCGAGGTCGAGTACGCCACGAGCGCCGGTAATTTGGAGCACACCGCCGGTCTTGGCCTGGCACTCGCCCACACCTGCTCCGAGCCGCTGTTTACCTACGGTGTTCAGGGTCTTGAGGACGTTCGTCAGAATTTGTCGAGCGAGGCCGTCAAGCAGATCGCGCTCGACATCGTGGTCAACACGGGCTATGTCTCGAACCTGACCAACCAGAACGATTACTACTACAACTCGAGCGTGGCGCACGCGTTCTACAACGCCACCTGCAGCATTCCGCGTGAGGGCACCTACCTGCACGGCGAAGTCGTAAGCCTGGGCGTGCTGGTGTTGTTCGCCTACACGGGCGACACCGAGAACCTTAAGCGCTATGCTGACTTCAACAAGCAGATGGGGCTGCCCGTAACGCTTGAGCAGGTCGGGCTTTCCGAGACCGATATCCCTGCCCTGTGCGAGCACGCACACGCCACCAACGAGTGGAAGCAAGGCAACCCGGAGCCCTTCACCGACGAAAAATTCGCCGCCGCCATCAAGGCCGCCAACGCCTACGGCCACACGCTCTAGACCCAGGCCAAAACCACCACAAGGGAGCAGCACCTTTGTGGTGGTTTTTTATTGCTCCAGCATGCTGGGGTCGAACTCGCTAGCCGGGATCACGCGATAACCGTGGCGGAGCAGTAAATCAACGAAGACGCCGTTGCCCGCCGTAAGGGTGCCGCTGAATGTTCCGTCGTAGATGTGACCCGCACCGCACGAGGGGCTGCGGTCCTGAAGGATGCACGCGACTATCTCTTCCGGTCCGCCTGCCTGCTCGCACATATCGAGCGCACGTTGGGCACCCAGGCGAAATTCACGATCAACCGAGATGCCCTCGCAGGTACGAACCTCGCCGTTCACAATCTCGGACGGCTTGCGCGGCGTGAGCAGGCCGCCAAAGACCTCGGGGCACACGAGGAGGACCTCGGTCCCCGTGCGCTCGCAAGCCTCGACCAACGCGCGGTGGTAGTTATCGAGCCCGTTATACTTGCAGCTCTCGCCCATCAAGCAGGCGCTCACCACGATCTTCATTTCCATCCCTCTCAAGCAAAACGCCCCATTTGAGAAAGCTGCTCAAATGGGGCGTCGGCGTTTACTGGCTCGGCCGCGGCGTTACTGCTGCTTGGGCATCAGCGGGTTCTCGCGCGTGAGGAGATTCATGAACTCCTCGCCCGTGATCGTCTCCTTCTTGTACAGATAACGAGCCAGCTCGTGGAGCTTGAACTTGTTTTCCTTGAGGATCTGCAGGGCGCGGTCGTGCGCATCCTCAATCAACTTGGCGACAATTGCGTCCACACGCTCGGCCGTACCGGGGGCGCAGGTGAGCGACGTATCCTGGTTGAGGTACGCATTCTGGACGGTACCGAGCGCCATCATGCCAAACTCGTCGGACATACCAAAGCGCGTCACCATGTTTCGGGCGAGCTTGGTGGCCTGCTCGATATCGTTGGCGGCGCCAGTCGTCATCTCACCAAAGATGAGCTCCTCGGCCGCACGGCCACCGCAGTAGACGGCGAGCTTGTCCAGGACCTCCTGGCGTGTGGTCAGGAAACGCTCATCCTCCTCGACCTGCATGGTGTAGCCCAGAGCACCGCTCGTGCGTGGCACGATGGTGATCTTCGTGACCGGCGCAGAGCCCTTCTGGCGAGCGGCAACAATGGCATGGCCGATCTCATGGTAGGAAACGACCTGCTTCTCGTGGTCGGAAAGCACCGTGGACTTACGCTGTTGGCCGGCAATGACGACCTCCACCGACTCCTCGAAGTCGTCCTGGGTTGCACGCTTGCGACCTTCGCGAACGGCGCGCAGGGCGCCCTCGTTGATGATATTGGCCAAATCGGCGCCCGAGGCACCAGGCGTGGCGCGGGCAATCGCGGTCAAATCGATCGGCGGCTGCGTCTTCACGCTCTTGGCATGCAACTCAAGAATGTTCTTACGGCCGGTCAGATCGGGCAACTCGACGGGGATGCGGCGGTCAAAACGACCGGGGCGTAGCAGGGCCGGATCGAGGCTGTCGGGACGGTTGGTGGCAGCGAGGACAACGATACCCTTGTGGTTATCGAAGCCATCCATCTCGGTCAGCAACTGATTGAGCGTCTGCTCGCGCTCGTCGTTGCCGCTAAAGCCGCCGCCATCGCGCTTCTTACCAATGGTATCGATCTCGTCGATAAAGACGATGCACGGGGCCTTTTCCTTGGCCTGCTTAAACAGGTCACGAACCTTAGCAGCGCCGCGACCAACAAACATCTCAACGAACTCAGAGCCCGAAATGCTAAAGAACGGAACACCGGCCTCGCCGGCAACAGCCTTGGCAAGCAGGGTCTTACCGGTACCCGGAGGGCCAACAAGGAGAGCACCGCGCGGCAGCTTGGCGCCAATCTCCTCGTAGCGCTGCGGCTTCTCCAGAAAATCGACGACCTCCTTGAGAGATTCCTTGGCCTCTTCCTGGCCAGCGACGTCCTTAAAGGTCACGCCCACGTCCTTGGAGGCGATCACGCGCGCGCCGGACTTACCCAGCCCGCCGCCGCCAAAACCGCCGCCGCCAAAGTTCATCGACGGGCCGTCATCGCCCATAGCCTTCTTCATGCGGCGGTTGAGCCACCAACCGATGAGGAAGAAAATCGCCATGGGAAGAATGAGTGTGAGCATGTAGTAGGTCATCAAACCCGAGTTTTTATCGGGAACGACCGACTCCAGCGAAGCGCCAGACTCAAGCACGCGATCGGTAAAGCCCGCATCGTTCGGCACACCGGTCGTCTTATAGGCGCTATTCTCGTCCTCGCCCTTCTTGGTGTAATAAATCGAGTAATCGTCCGTGTTGTACTCGACCTTGTCGACACTCTTCTTATCGAGTGCTTTGACAAACGTCGAGTAATCGGTCTTCGTAATCTGCTGCGTGTGACCGATGTTGGGGAACAGAACGGTCGAGAGCACGAGGTAGACGACGAAGGCGATGAGCACGTAGAGGATCATATTCCGTCTACGCTTGTTGTCATCCATCTCCATCTGCTTGAACTCCATCTACTGGGGTTGATACTGCTTTCTAGAATACCCAACCCGGACGGCGATAAACCGACGCCGGGCACGAAAGGACAGAGATGGCATCACTGTAAGTCGGCAAGGTTCAAATCTATACAGGCGACGGCAAGGGCAAGACGACGGCTGCGCTGGGGCTCGCGCTGCGCGCGACGGGCTACGGGCTCGACGTTCTTAGGCTGCAGTTTGCCAAGAAGCTGCACTGCGCCGAACACGATGCCGCGCCGCGCCTGGGGCTGCGCATCGTACAAGCTGACCGCGACACGCCCGAGGCTTGCGCCGCACAGATCATGGAGCTCGCATGCGAGCAGATATCACAGGTCGACGTTCTGATTTTGGACGAACTCGGCGAGGCCATGCGCCGCGGCTTCGTGACACGCGAGGATGTCGAAGCGCTGATCGCGATAAAGCCCGCCACCACGGAACTCGTGCTCACCGGCCGCGGGCTGCTGCCGTTGGCCGACCTCGCGGACTTAGTCACCGAAATACGTCCCATCAAACACTACTTCGACGAAGGCCTCCTAGCCCGCCAAGGCATCGAATACTAGCCATTGGGGACGTCCCGAATGGCTAGGCGGTGGCGCGGCCGAGCCAGTTGCCGCTGTGATGGTAGATGGTGAACATGGTTGCGGTGATGAGCCAGGTTACGGGGTAAACCAGCAGTAGATGCTCGAGCGACGGATCGAAGGGCATGATCGCAAACACCCAGATCACCCTCAAGACAACGGTGCCAAAGATGGTGAGCATCATAGGCTGCAAACTCACGCCGGCGCCGCGGATGGAACCCGAGGCGTTCTCGATAATCGAGAAAATCGCATAGAACGGCGCACTGAAATGGAGGATAGTCGTGGTGTACGCCGAAATCGAAGCATCGTCGACAAACAAACGCGACAGCGGGCCCGAGAACACCAGCAGCACGGCAGACAGGCCACCAATGAGCATAAACGACAGCACGAGCGACGTATGGTAGCCCTTGCGCATGCGCTCGTAGTTGCGCGCGCCAAAGTTCTGCGCCGAGAACGTAGTGATCGATACGCCGAGCGCCTCGGTCACCATCCAGATAATGCCATCCAGGCGCCCAGATAGACCCCAAGCAGTCGTGACATCGGCGCCAAACGAATTAACCGATACCTGGATCAGCACGTTCGAGATCGAATAGGCAGCCGATTGAAAACCGAGTGGCAGACCACACGAGATCATACTCTTGCAAATACCGCGATCGATACCGAGCTTAGACAGCGAAAGACGCCATGCACCCGGAGCGCGCATCATGCGCAACACGATCATCGTTGCATTGGAGCAAATGGTCAGCGCCACCGCGATGCCGCAGCCCAGCGCCTCCATATGCAACACAGCGACAAAAATGATATCCAGCACCACGTTAACCAGGCAGCCAGAGGCAATGATCACGGCGGGGCCGCGCGTGTCGCCCACGGCACGCAGCAGTGCGGTTCCCATATTAAGCAGCAGTGCCGCAACCATCGCGGCAAAATAACAGCGAGCATAGGCCACGCCCTCGGCCAATAGTTCATGCGGCGTGTTCATAAGCACCAGCATGGGCTCAACGAACACTATGCCAAGAATCGAGAAAGCGATACCGCCCACCAGCGCGAGCGTCATGGCTGTATGGACCGAACGACTCAGTCGCTCATCATCGTGCTGGCCAAAATACTGACCGGTAATGACCGCGCAGCCGGCGCCGACGCCAACGCAAAAGCCAATGCAGAGCTCGGTGAGCACCATCGTGGCTTGAATGCCACCCAGCGCGAGCTTGCCGCCAAACTGGCCAACGATATACGTACCGATAAGCGTGTAGGCCTGCTGAAAAAACGAACTAAAAAAGATGGGAACGCACAGCGACAGCAGCTGTTGCCAAATGACACCCTGCGTTACATCGATAGCCGTAGATTTCTTAGCCACACGCCCTCCCCGCCAACGTATGTTAAACAACAAAACGGCAATTTAAGACCAAAGCAAATACCAGCTTAGCACCGACCGGCGTCGACCGAAACACCCCGAATCAGAGCCCAGTGCAAAATATCTGCCTAGTGATACAGCCCCGGCTGATAGTGATACTCGTTGCTCACGTGCGGGCACAGCTGCCAAAAGGCGACGGCACTCGCCGCGGCCACGTTAAGCGAATCGACCCCGTGCGCCATCGGAATGCGCACGGCCCGGTCGCAGCCCGCGATAGTCTTGGCACCCAGGCCGGCACCCTCGGTACCCATAAAGATTGCCAGGCGGTCAATCTCCTGCAGCACGGGATCGCCCAGCGATACGGAATCGTCCGTCAATGCCATCGCAGCACAGGAAAAACCGGCTTCGTGCAGTGCCGCCAGGCCATCGTGCGGCCACACACGAGCCTCGCTGCCAATGCGCGTCCACGGCACCTGAAACACCGTGCCCATGCTCACGCGGGCCGAGCGACGGTACAGCGGGTCGCAGCACGTAGGGCTGACCAAAATACCGTCAACGTTCAATGCGGCCGCCGAACGGAAAATCGCGCCCACATTGGTATGGTCGACAATGCCCTCGAGCACGCACACACGCACCGGACGCTCCCCCGCCGCCTCGACGACGCCGTCGAGAAACTCATCAACCGGAATCTGCCGCGGGCGACGAAACGCCGCGAGCGCGCCGCGCGTCACGTTAAAGCCCGTTAATTGCTCCATGAGCTCCATGGAGGCAACGAACACAGGAACCGGACCTGCGCCCTCGCGCACAACCAGGCGCTCAAACAGCGGCATCATCTGATCGAGCCAGCGTTCGCCCAAAAGAAAGCTCACCGGCTCGTATCCGGCACGCACCGCGCGCTCAATAACCTTGGCACTCTCGGCGATAAAGATGCCCTTTTGCGGCTCTAGCACGCAGCGAAGCTCACGCTCGGTCAGTCGCACGTAGGCATCGAGCCGCTCGTCCTCGAGCGAATCAATTCGCAGAACCTCAACGGCATCAGTCATAGCAGCCAGCCCGCACCCTTCTTTACAGCACATCTATACCAAACGAGGCGACGCTAAGCGCCGCCCCATGCATTCAATCAACCCGATGATACCGTTCACGCCAGACGATTTACGCCTCGATGCGACGATACGTCACGAACTCATAATCGACGCCCTCGTCACCCTCACCGGCGGCAATCGTCGCGACCCCGCTACGCTGCGCAATCTCCCACGCAGGATCGGCTTCCAAATCGGGAAAGTACGTATCCACGACATGGACGCAGTGGTCATGCGTGACCTCGGCCTCGACGCAATACGGCAAAAAATGCCGATAGACATCGCCGCCACCGATCACCCAGGCAACGGGCTCATCGGCAACCGCGGCGAGCGCCTCGTCGATACTATGCACCACGTCGACGCCCTCGGGGGCAAAGCTCTCGTCGCGGGTGAGCACGATATTGCGGCGGTTCTTGAGCGGACGCCCGCCGGGAAAACTCAGCAGGGTCTTGCGTCCCATGATAACCGGGCAGCCCTTGGTGCAGGCCACAAAATGGCGCATATCGGCGCGATTGGACACCACCATGTCGCCCTCGCACCCAATGCCCCAATCGTCACACACAGCGACGATAGCAGATAGCTTACACGTCATGAGCACCACCTACACCGCAATGGGAATGTTCTTGACCTGCGGGCCGTGCTCATAGCCCTCGACGATCAGGTCATCGGTCGTAAACGCATAGAAGTCATGCACATCGGGGTTGAGCGTTACCTTGGGTGCCGCAAACTGCGGACGCTCGATAAGCTCGCGGACGATATCGACATGACGATCATAGATATGGGCGTCGGCGATCACGTGCAGCAGCTCACCGGGAATCATATCGACCGACTGCGCGACCATCATCAGCAAAATGGCGTACTGGCACACGTTCCAGTTGTTCGCGGCCAAAATGTCCTGGCTGCGCTGGTTGAGAATCATGTTGAGCGTCGGCTTGTCGTCCTGAGGACGCTGCGTCACGTTATAGGTCACGCTATAGGCGCACGGATAAAGGTGCATCTCGGACAGATCGCTAAACACGTACGTATTGGTCATAATGCGGCGACTATACGGCGTGTGCTTAAGGTCGTACAGCACACGGTCCATCTGGTCGAAGTCGCCCTCGGCGTAATGGCTCTTCTGACCAATCTGATAGCCGTAGGCTTTACCGATGGAACCGGTCTCATCGGCCCACTCATCCCAGATATGGCTGTTGAGATCATGCACGTTATTGGACTTCTTTTGATAGATCCACAGAATCTCGTCCATGGCAGACTTAAGCGCCGTACGACGCAGGGTGAGCGCGGGGAACTCCTCGCGCAGATCATAGCGCGCCGTGACACCAAAGTTTTTAATGGTATAGGCAGGGGTGCCGTCCTCCCACACCGGACGGACCTTTTGGCCCTCGGTGGTGGTGCCATGATCCAAGATATCGCGGCACATGGTTACAAACTGCTGATCAGCTTTGCTCATTGACCCTCCTGTCAGTCGCCTATAAGCGAGATTTATTGTAGCCCAGGCGCGCGAGTGTCGAATTGGACACTTAGTCCGGCACACGCAATGCACGGCAGCGCGGCTCCGCAAGCGGCAACGAGGCATCTTAGCCTTTTTCTGACATATGCCAGAAATGCCTTGCGCCCAACGACTAACGCGTTATCCTATTGTTGACATATGTCAGATAAGGAGTGTGCATGGCAGGAAGACGCGAAAAACTGCGCCGCGTCGGGATCATCCCCGAATACCGCGGCTTCACCCCCGATGGCCTGGCCAGCGGTGATGCCATCGACATGACCGTCGACGAGCTTGAGGTGCTGCGCCTGTGCGACCTGGAAGGTCTCAACCAAGAGGCGGTCGCCCAGCAGATGGGCATCGCCCGTGCAACGGTGGCGGCCATTTGCAGCCGCGCGCATCGCAAGGTGGCCGATGCGCTGGTCAACGGACGAGCGCTCGTCATCGAGGGCGGCAATATCGCGTACTCCCCCATCGCCTCGACGACGGCCGCATGGCCAGCAAAGGAGGTCGGCACCATGAGGGTGGCAACGACGTACGACAACGGCAACATCTTTATGCACTTTGGCCGCAGCGAGCAGTTCAAGATCTACGACATCCAGGATGGCAAGGTGCTCAACGAGCAGGTCGTAGGCACCGGCGGCACCGGCCACGGCGCCTTGGCGGGCCTGCTTGCCAACGGTGGCGTTGACACGCTCATTTGCGGCGGTATCGGCGGCGGCGCTATCAACGCGCTTGCCCAAGCCAGCATCACGGTCTATGCGGGCGCCCAGGGCAGCTGCGATGCCTGCGTCGAGGCCCTCATTGCCGGCACGCTCGCACAGAACGGCGAGGCCACCTGCGACTGCCATGGACATGATCACGAGCACATCCACGAGCATGGCGAGTCCTGCGGCTGCCACGGTCACCACGACCATGACGGGCACGAAGGCTGCGGCTGCCACTAGCGGCAAGCACCTCGTCGAGAACGCGCTTCCACGCGTGCGACAACCAGCGAACAAACGGCGAAGGCCGCCTGGAATACCATCCAGGCGGCCTTCGCCATACACGACTCAACTAGTCGTTACTTCTTGTTGCGCATCTGCGCTTCCATCTGGCGCAGCAGGTCCATATCGGACTTGGGGCCGCCCGTTCCCAGGCCGCCCATGCCGCCCAGCCCCATGGCATCCAGACCGGGAATATTGGGCATGCGCATCTTTTTGCCCTTCTTACCCTTCTTGCCCTTCTTGCCGCCGGCCTGCGCCTGATTGGCCATCGTGCGCATGCGGCCCATCATCTTGTTCATCTCGCCCCACTGCTTCATAAGGCTATTGACCTCGCTGGGGGTCACGCCGGCGCCCTTGGCAATGCGGGCACGGCGCTGACCGTTGATGATGGAGGGGCGAAGGCGCTCCTCCTTGGTCATCGACATGATGATGGCCTCGTTCTTGTCGAAGATGCCCTCGTCCAGGTTGCCGCCCATCTGGTTGAGCGCACGCTGGCCACCGGGGAGCATGCCCAGGATGCCCTTCATGCCGCCCATCTTCTTGACGGCCTTCATCTGGTCGAGCATGTCATTCATGGTGAAGCCCTCGCGCAGCATGCGCTCGGCAGCCTCGAGCTGCTCGGCGTCGGCCGCCTCCTGGGCCTTCTCAATAATGCCGACAACGTCGCCCATACCCAGAATGCGCTTGGCCATACGATCGGGATAGAACGGCTCCAGCGAATCGGGCTTCTCGCCCATGCTCACGAACTTGATGGGCTTGCCGGTCACCTGGCGCACGGAAAGCGCGCCACCGCCACGGGCATCGCCGTCGAGCTTGGAGATGATCACTCCGTCAAAGTCGGTGCGCTCGGCAAAGGTCGAGACGACGTTGACGATATCCTGGCCGGTCATGGCATCGACGACCATCAGCACCTGATCGGGCTTAACGGCCTTCTTGATGTCCACGGCCTCCTGCATCATCTGCTCATCGATCTGAAGACGTCCGGCGGTATCGACGATGACCACGTCGCGCAGGTGGTCGACGGCCTCCTGGATGGCGCCCTTGGCGATATCGACCGGGTGCGCACCGTCGCCGCGGAAGACCGGTACGCCGATCTCGCCACCGAGCGTGGCCAGCTGGTCGGCAGCAGCGGGACGGTAGACGTCGCACGCGGCGAGCAACGGCGAGCGACCCTGCTTCTTGAGCAGGTAGGCCAGCTTTACGGCAGCCGTGGTCTTACCGGAGCCCTGCAGGCCCACGAGCATGATGACATTGGGAATACGGTTGCTAAAGACGAGCTTGCTCTCGGTGGAGCCGAGCATCTCGGTAAGCTCGTCGAGCACGATCTTGACGACGTTTTGCGCCGGAGAGAGCGACTCCATGACCTCTGCGGTCATGCAGCGCTCCTTGGTCTTGGCGACGAACTCCTTGACGACCTTAAAGTTAACGTCGGCCTCGAGCAGCGCCATGCGAATATCGCGCATGGCCGAAGTAATATCGGCCTCGGTAAGCTTGCCCTTGCCGCGCAGGCGGTCAAATGTGTCGTTGAGGCGATCGCTCAGGGAATCAAACACTAGTCACTCCTTAATTGGACTCGCCCACCAGGGCGCGGCAGAAATCTTTGGCATTGAACTCCTGCAGGTCATCGACCTGCTCGCCCACGCCCACGCGCAGGATCGGGAGCTTGAGTTTCTCGGCCACGGCCATGGCGATACCGCCCTTAGCCGTGCCGTCGAGCTTAGTCATGATAATACCGTCCAGGCCCAGCGCCTCGTTAAACTCGAGCGCCTGGTTCAGACCGTTTTGGCCCGTCGCGGCGTCGATCACAAGCACGACCGAAACCGGCATGGGACCGGCGGCCATATTGGCGGCGCGCTTACGGGTCACATTGACCACCTTGGCAAGCTCGCGCATGAGCTCAGGGCTCGTGTGCAGACGGCCGGCGGTATCGATGAGCACCAGGTCGCTGCCGCGCTTATCGGCCTCGTCGAGCACGTCATAGCACACGCTCGCCGGATCGGAGCCGCGGTCACGCTTGATAACCGGTACGCCGGCACGCTGCCCCCACACATCGAGCTGTTCGATGGCGGCGGCGCGGAAGGTGTCGGCCGAACCGATCACCACGTTCTTGCCGCGGGCAACCATGGCGCTCGCGATCTTACCGACCGTCGTGGTCTTGCCGGCACCGTTAATGCCCACAAACAGCACGCAACTCGGCGTATCGGAGAACGGATCGCGCTCGATGGGCACAAAGTGCTGCTCAAGCTGCTCGGCCAGGGCGCGACGGAGTTGCGGGGCGGTCTTGAGGTTCTTCTTGGCCGCGGCATCGCGCAGGTCATCGGAGACCTGAATGGCGACCTCGGCACCCATGTCACCCATGACGAGGGTGTCCTCCAGGTCCTCCCAAAAATCCTCGTCGACCTCGCCGCCAAAATAGAAGACCTCGTTGAGGGCCTCGCGACTGCGCTCAAGTCCGCGCGAGAGAGCGTCAAAGAATCCCATTATGCATTCACGACCTTTCCGGTTTCGCGATCGAGTTTTTGCGAGACGACGCGGCTAACGCCGTCGGCTTGCATCGAGACGCCATAGAGAACGTCAGCGTCCTCCATAGTACGGCGCTGATGCGAAATGACCAAGAGCTGCGTATCGGAACGCAACACATCGAGTGCGCCAATAAGCTTGGACAGGTTGGCGTCATCGAGCGCCGCCTCGACCTCGTCCAGCACATAGAACGGCACCGTGCGCGTGCGATACACGGCAAAGAGCAGGGCGAGCGCCGTCAGACTCTTCTCGCCGCCCGACATGAGCATCATCTTGGTGATGCGCTTGCCGCGCGGCTGCGCCACGACCTCGATACCCGTCTCGGCAGGATGCTCGGGATCGGTCATCTCCAGATGAGCCTGGCCGCCCGGGAAGAGCATAGCGAAGATCTCGCGGAAGTTCGCGTCGACCTTCTCAAACGTCACCAGGAAGGCTTTGCGCATCTTGCGATCAATGGCCACCGTGATCTTGGTGAGCGCCTTGCGCGCGCTCTCCAGATCGGCCAACTGCTCCTCGATGTAATCGGCGCGACGCTTGAGCTGCTCGTATTCCTCCATGGCAACCTGGTTCACGGGGCCCAGATTGTTAATCTGACGCACGAGCTGGTTGAGCTCGCGCTCGGCGGCGTCGCGATCGGCGGGAGCAGGAAGCATGAGCGCTTCCTCGAGCACCGTCGTGCCATCGGCGGTAATGGCCTTGATGGCCGCCTCTACCTGCACCTCGAGCTTGCCACGCGCGACCTTGAACTCGTTTTGCGTGGCGGAGGCGGTATCGACCCGCTCCTTAGCGCGGGCAACCTCTGCCTTGGCATCCTCGATGGTCTTCTTGAGCGAAGCGGAGTCCGCCTCCTCCAGAGAGGCCTGGTCACGCAGGCGCGCTGCCCAATCCGACGCGCGTTCCAACAGGGCAGAATAGCGTTCGTGCATGGGATCGACGCGCAGGCGCAGCAGCTCGAGCGAGCGCGAGGCCTGGCGTGTTCCGCGGATACGACGGTCGATGCCCTCAAGACGATGCTCCAGGTCGGGCACACGGCCCTTCAGCGAACGCAGGCGTTCGCTCGTCTGGGCTAGGCGAACCTTGGCGTCGGCGAGCTTGCCGGCAGCCTCGGAATCGTCACGGCGAACGCGGTCGAGTTCGTCGTTAGCCTCGGCAATCTGCAAGCCCAGATCGCTTGCCTGCGCACGGGCCTCGTCACGCGAACGGGTGAGCTCGTCCACGCGCGGGCGCGCAGAGCGAACGGCCTCGGAGGCCTGCTCGCGGCGCTTGGAGATGCGCACGCGCTCGACCTCGGCATTGTTGGCGCTTTGCTCCAAGCGGCCGATCTCGGAGAGCAGCGAGCGGCGCTCGCCCTCAAGGCGAGCAATCTCACCGGCGGCATCGCCCTCGGCGGCACGCGCTTCCTCAACGGCCGCATTGGCCTCGACGACCTGATCCGACACATGCTCAAACACGGCAGCCAGATCGGGCTCAAGCCCCTCCAGCTCGCGGATACGGCGCTTGCGCTCCAAGGCACCCGACGCCTCGCCGGCATCGAGGCCCACGCGCACCAGGCCGCCGCAGGCGACGCGGGCGCCATCGGGAGTCACGTAGGTCACACCGTCAACGACCGGCGCCGACAGCGCGGCAGCAAGATCGTCCACTACGTAATATCCGCCGAGCAACGCCTCGACGACGGGACCGTAGCCTGCGCGCACGGACAGACGATCAACCAGACGGGTACCGGCAGCGCCCTCAGCGGCGGTAGAGCCGCTCACGCCGCGCGCCACCAGCAGCGCCTCGCCCGAAGCCTTCTTCTGGTCCAGAGCGGCACGACCGGCACGCTCAAGCGCGGACGTATCGTCGAACAGCAGCGCATCGATATCGCCGGCGAGCAATTGCTCAACCAAGCCCTCAAGCTCGCGCGGGGCTTCGAGCACGTCGCTCAGACGACCCGAGACATCATCGCCCAGCGCACCCACCAGACGGCTCACCAGCGGCGAGCTGTCAGCCATGCGGGCATCGAGTTTCTTTTGGCTGGCAAGCTCCGAGCGCACCTCGGATAACTTGTTGCGCGCCTCACTCTCGCGGGCACGCAGGTCCTTCAGGGCCGCGCGTGCCGCCTCGGCGGCCTCACGCGCATCGACCTGAGCCTGGCGCGCTTCCTCAAGAGCGCCCTCAAGCTCCTCGGCGCGGTCGCGACGGCTCTCGAGCGAGGCCGTGACCTCCTCGAGCTGCTCGTCAATCTGCTCCAGGCGCGAGGCATACATGTTGTCCTCGACCTCGGCATTGGAAAGCGAATCCTTCACCTTGGCGAGCTCGAGCGCGGCGTTATCGGCTACGCGCTGCACATCGCGTTGTTCACGCGTGAGCTTCGAAATCTGATTGTCGAGCGCCACGCGCCGCTCGTGGAGCTCGGCGGCGGCAGGACCAGCGGCGTCAACGTCCTCCTGGGCCTGCATATGCGCACCGGTCACTTCCTCAAGCTGCGCACGCGCGTCCTCGAGCTCCTCGACCACGCGACGACGCTGATGCTCGGAGCTCGAAATCTGCCCGCGCATGTCAGACAGGCGCGACACCATGTTGTGGCCCTTTTCCTCGAGCAAGCGCATGTCGGAGTTAATGCGGCCGACCACATCTTGCATATGGCGGCGCTGCTCGCCCAGGTCGCCCACAAACAGGCCCTTTTCCTCGAGCATGACCTGAAGCTTCTCGAGCTCGCGCTCCTTTTCGCCCAAGCGGTACTGCGCAAGCTCCAGCTCGGCGGCACCTTCCTTGGAACGACTCTCCAGGTCATTCCACTGCGACTGCAGCGAACGCAGCTCGTCGACGGCTAGCATCTGCGTAAGCTCGCTCGCGCGCGAGGACAGCTCTTTGTACTTGCGCGCGCGATCGACCTGACGCTCCAGCGGTCGCAGCTGACGAGCGATTTCCTTATTGATGTCGCGGGCACGCGTCAGGTGCTCGTCCATCGACTTAATCTTTTTGAGCGCGCGCTCCTTGCGGCGCTTGTGCTTGGAGATGCCGGCGGCCTCCTCGATGAGGGCGCGGCGCTCCTCGGGGCGGCTCTGCAAAATGGCGTCGAGCTTGCCCTGGCTGATGATGGAATGCGTATCCTTGCCCAGGCCCGAATCGTGCAGGATGTCCTGAATGTCCATCAGGCGGCACGGACTCGAGTTGATGAGGTACTCGCTTTCGCCCGAGCGATACATGCGACGGGTGATGGCGACCTCGTCAAAATCGACGGGCAGCATATGGTCCGAGTTATCGAGCACCAGCGTGACCTCGGCGACACCCACCGGCTTGCGCGCTGACGAGCCCGAGAAGATGACGTCCTCCATGGCCTGGCCGCGCAGCTGCTTGGCGCTCTGCTCGCCCAGGACCCACAGAATCGAGTCAGAGATGTTCGATTTTCCCGAGCCGTTGGGACCGACGATGACGGTCAGGCCCGGCTCAAACGTCATATGGGCCCGGTCGGCAAACGACTTGAACCCTTTGAGCGTGAGGGACTTGAGATACACGGTTCCTCGCTTAAACAGGCTTCTTGTTGAGAATCACGCCGTTGGTGGTGTAGCCCATGCGGTCGAGCGCTTCGAGCGCGGCGGCTCCCTCGGCTTCCTTCTTTGAGGAGCCGGAGCCGCGACCCTGACGAATACCATCGATCAAAACCACGGCGGTAAAGGTGGGCGCATGCGCCGGGCCCTCGGAGCCAACGAGCTTGTACGCCGGGGGTTCGTGACCGTCGGCTTGCACGCACTCCTGCAAAAACGACTTGGGGTTCGCAGGATGCTCGGCACGCTCGGAAGCCAAATGCGGCTTAAGCGTACGGTGAATGAACTCTGCCGCGGCATCCCAGCCGGCATCCAGGTACAACGCGCCCACGAGCGACTCATAGACGTTCTCGAGGGCCGAATGCAGGCCGCGCGCACCGGTACCGGTCTCGGAGGCACCAAAGATGATGATGTCGTCGATGCCCAGCTCGTGAGAAACCTCGGACAGCGTAGCGCCCGAGACAAGCGACACCTTCAGGCGTGTGAGCTTGCCCTCGTCAAACTCCGGATAGGACTCAAACAGGGAGCGTGCGACCACAGCGCCCAAAATGGAATCGCCCAAGAACTCAAGGCGCTCATAGCTGGCAGAAACCGGCTGGCCCTCGACTGCCGAGGGATGCGTAAGCGCCGCGCGCAGCAGCACCTTATTGTTGAACTCGTGGCCCAAGATTTCCTGGGCGCGCGTAAGTCGGTCGGATAAAGCCAAGACTTAGGCCTCCTTGGCAGCTTCGATAGCGTCGACGGCGTCGGCGACAGAGTTGAGCGAGAGAAGGGTCTCGTCATCGATCTCGAGGTTGAACTCGTCCTCGATAGCCGTAACCAGCTGCAGGCGCTCGAGCGAGTTGGCATCGAGGTCGTCAAAGGTGGTCTCATCGCTAATTTCGGCAACATCGACGCCCAGAACGTCAGCAGCGACCTCGGCGATCTTGTCGAAGATTTCGGAGCGGTCCATAGCGCTTCCTCTCATAGTGCATGAATACCAAAAGAATGGTACCGCCCGGGCGGTACCAAGACACGGTTCTGATTCTACCCCACGACGTGCGCCGCGAAGCACATAACAGCACTCTAACTCGCTCTTATAAAACGATACCGTCCATAGAGTTGGCGACATTCTCGACCAGCCCGGCGCGCACGGCTTCGGCCGCCGCAAGCGTACCGTTTTTAACAGCCTCGACCGAGGTGGCACCATGGCCGATCAGGACCACGCCGCGCAGGCCCAAAAGAATCGCGCCGCCCTTGGCGTCGCCCGAAAGCTTGGCTTTAATCTCGCGCATCTGCTTTTTAATGAGCAGCGCGGCGATCTTGGTGCCGAGCGAGGCCATAAAGGCACCCTTGAGTTCCTGCAGCAAAAACTTGGCAGCGCCCTCGGTGGCCTTGAGCGCGATGTTGCCCGACATGCCGTCGGCGACCACGACGTCAAAATTGCCCGACGTAAGATCGGTGCCCTCGCAGTTACCAACAAAGCCGGGAACGGCGGCTTTCATGGCCGGGAAGCAGGCCTTGGTAAAGTTGGAGCCCTTCTCGTCCTCGGTGCCGTTGGCAAGCAGGCCCACGCGGGGATGCTCGATGCCCAGGACGACGCGGGCATAGGCGCTACCCATCTGAGCAAAACGCACCATGTCATCGACCTCCACATCGGGGTTGGCACCCATGTCGCACAGCACCGTCAGACCGCCGGCGCGATTGGGCAACGCATTGGTGAGGCACGGACGCACCGGCTGCTTCTTGCCTTCGGCCTGATACCTAAACGGCGTCACGTAGGCGGTGGCAGCGGCGGTCATGGCACCGGTCGAGCCGGCGGAGAAGAACGCATCCGCGTTGCCCTTCTTAATGGCGCGACACGACAGCACGATCGACGACTTACGCTTGGTCATCACGGCGCGAATGGGATCGTCATCCATGGCGATAACGTCGGGTGCCTCCAGGGCCTCGACGCGCGCATGGGAGGCGGCAAAGGGATTGACGATTTCGGCGGGGCCAGCTGCCAAGACCTCGATATCGGGATCGGCGGCAAGCGCAGCCTCGATACCATCGAGAACAACCTGAGGTTTCTCGTCTCCGCCCACAACGTCTACACAAACGCGAACGTTACTCATATACATGCTCCTTATACAAAAATGGCCGACTCATTGAGCCGGCCATTGTGGTTCCATTTGGAACGGCATCGCATCTAGAGTATACCGTTACTCGGTAACGATAACCTCGCGGTCCTTGTAGAAACCGCAGCTGGGGCACACGTGGTGCGGAAGCTTGACAGCGCCGCAACGGGGGCACGTGGACTGAGCCGCAGCCGAGATCTTCATGTTGGCGGAACGACGGGTGTGAGTGCGGATACGACCCTGCTTTTGTTTAGGTACGGGCATAGTGACCTTCCTTATGAACTATCCAGTGTGGCGATTACGCGCAAGTAGCGATACTACCACAGTTTTACTCATCAAGCTTGAGATTCTTCAATGCTGCAAATGGATTTTCCGTGGCAGCGGCCCATTCTGCCTCTGCCTGGGCGGCGCAATCGCATTGCTCGACGTTGAGATTGCAACCGCATGTGGGGCACAGACCACGGCAATCGGGCTTGCAGAGCACCACAAACGGCGTGTCCATAACGACCGCGTCATTGATGGGCTCACCCAGATCGACGATGCGGTCCTCACCCAGAAGCTCGTAGCCGTCCTCGTAGGCCTCGGGATCCTCGGGCTCCTCAAAGAGGTAGAACTCCTCGATCTCTCCGGCGATATCAAACGAGGCGGGCTCCAGGCAACGGTCGCACTCACCGGTGGCGTGCGCGCGGACCATGCCCGTGAGCAAGACACCGGTACCGGCATTGATAAAGACAACGTCGTAGTCGATGCCGTCCTGTAGCTGGTACTCCTTCTCGCCCACCGTGTAGGTGGCGACATCGACCTTACCGGTCAGCGGAAACGAATCTCCAGGAAACTCGAGCTGCTCGGAAAGATCGACGGTAACGCTCGGGAACTCAGCCATTACCACTGACCATTCTGCTGGGCGGCACCCTCGTTGAGCTGCTGACGGCAACGGGTAACGGTGCCGGTCAGGCTCTTGAGGTTCTCCTCCAGGTGCGTAAAGACCTGCTCTGCGTAGTCCTCGGCAGCATAACGCGTCTCGCGCTCGTACTGCTGGGCACGATCGCGGATGTCGTCGGCCTGCTGCTGCGCAAGGCGGACAATCTCCTGCTCACCGGCAATGGTGAGGGCCTGCTGCTGAGCATCGGCGATGATGGAATCGGCCTGAGCGGCGGCGGAAGCCATAAGCTCCTCGCGCTCTTTGAGGATACGGCGGGACTTCTGCCATTCCTCGGGATAGCTCATGCGGATCTCATCGAGGATGTTGAAGAACACGTCGGCGTCGATGACCTTGAACTGAGCGTTCTTGCCGAAAGGCGGCTTGGCTTCCTCGATCAGCCCTTCGAGCTCATCGACCAAGCTGACGATCCTATCGCCAGGAAAATTCTCGCCCGGCATCCGGTCTCCTTTCATAGGTAACATATCATCGTGCTAGTTTACCACATGCCACCAGGCAATAAAAAACGTCACGAAAAGCGATGTCTGAGCGCTTCGACCACGTTGGGCGGCACAAACGTCGATACATCGCTGCCGAGCGAGGCGATCTGGCGAACGACCGAGCTCGAGATGTAACCGTACTGCGGAGCACTCATGACAAAGATGGACTCCAGCTCGCTATCCAAGCGATAATTGAGGTCGGCCTGCTGCAGCTCATACTCAAAGTCGGTCATGGCGCGCAGGCCCTTGACCACGGCCCCCGCCCCCTGCTCACGAGCGAAGTCGACCAAGAGGCCGGTAAAGGGCAGGACTTCGACGCCGTCGATATCACCGAGCGCCTCGCGGGCCAGCGCCACGCGCTCATCGAGCATAAACGTGGTGCCCACACCGTTTTTACCCTGCGACTCTGCAACAGCGACGATCACACTGGGAAAGATGCGGCGGGCGCGGCGGATCACATCGATATGGCCAAACGTGATGGGATCGAAGGTGCCCGGGACGATCACGCGGTTGATGGTGTCATTCATGGGCGTCCTCCTGAAACGTCGTGGCATCATTGTTGTCAGCATCGGTGCCGGCGCTATCGCCCTCACCATCGTCATCGCCGACCCAACGGAGCAGGTCGACCGAGGTAATGCCGTAGCGCTTCTCACGTACAGTCTCAAAGTCTGCCGGATGCGCGCCCGCATCGGCGGCGGCATGCTCAAACAGGGCGTAAGCGCCAGACGCAAGCAGACCCTGCTGGGCCAGATTCTGCAGCAGTTCCTCGACCGGCTCGGCACCAAAAGCATAGGGCGGGTCGAGCAGGACCAGATCAAAGGGGCCGCCCGGTACACGACCGCGTGAGGCACTCGTCAGCATGTCGCCCGTGACCACGCGCCAACGCGCACGGTCATGGCAGAGCGACTCGATATTCTTGGTAATGAGCCGCGCGGCGTTGCGATCGATCTCAAACGTCGTGAGCGAGCGGGCCCCACGAGAGAGCATCTCTAACCCTAAGGCACCGGAGCCGCCAAAGGCGTCCAACACACGAACCTCGTCCAAATCGAAATCGAATGCCGACATGACCATAGATGCGCACGCCTCGCGCACGCGATCAGTCGTGGGGCGGGTGACATCGCGACCACGGGGCTCCTCGATCTTACGACCGCGCCATTCACCGCCGATGATTCTCATCCTCCGCTGACCTCCTTAAAGATATGTCGATAGCGCGTGGCGACCGCGTCGCGCAAGGGACGCGTCGCCACAGAGTCAAGGTTGCAAGCATACCGCAAGAGCTCGACCGCGTCCAAATGGGCCCATTCGATAAGGTCCTCATCGGCGTCCAGATCCACAAAGCGCAAGGTCACGCCGCCATGCTGGCGGTACCCCAGGATTTCGCCCTCGTGGCGCAAACGCAGGTCCATCTGGGCAAGCGTAAAACCATCCGAAGTTTTTTCGAGCGACTGGAGACGGTCTTGCGCCGCCGATGCGCCGCCGTTGCCCTTGGAGTGCGTCATGACCAGGCACGTGCCCGACACGCCGCCACGGCCCACGCGGCCGCGCAGCTGGTGCAGGGCAGCCAAACCAAAGCGCTCGCCGTTCTCGATGACCATGACGGTGGCGTTGGGCACGTCAACGCCCACCTCGACCACCGTAGTCGAGACGAGCACGTCAATCTCGCCACGCTTGAAGGCATCGATAACCTGGTCCTTCTCCCCCGCTGGCATGCGGCCGTGGAGGCGCGCGATGGCAAGACCCGGCAACGCCAGACGCAAGCGATCGAGCTCGGTCGCCGTATCGTGCAGCGGCACGGGGACCGTCACGCGGCCCTCGTCGTCGCGGGCGATACCGGGCACGTCTTCCAGCTCATCGGCCGAGTCACTCGGCTCCACGAGCGGGCAAATCACGTAGGCCTGCTGACCCTTTTCATGCGCCTCGCGGATGGCGCCATAGGCGAGGTCACGGCTCGACTCGGTGAGCACGCGTGTCGTCACGCCAGCGCCAGGGACTGGCCGATGGCGGATGATACTCGTGTCCAGATCGCCGTAGACCGAAAGCGCCAGCGTACGCGGGATGGGCGTCGCCGTCATAACGAGCAGATCGGCACCCGGCCCCTTCGCGCGCAGGGCGTTGCGTTGGCCCACACCAAACCGGTGCTGTTCATCGATGACCACGAGCGACAGATGCTTGAACGCAACGTTATCCGAAAGCACCGCATGGGTGCCAAAGAGCACGTCAAGCTCGCCCGATTCCAGCTGGGCATGGATGCGCTCGCGCTCTGCGGCCGGCGTGGCGCCCGTCAGAAGCGCCCAGGACATGCCGGCCTGCGAGAGCAGAGGGCCGGTCTTATCGGCATATTGGCGCGCCAGCACGCCCGTGGGCGCCATAACGCAGGCCTGCGTGCCGCTATCGGCAGCCACAGCCAGCGCGCAGGCGGCAACGGCGGTCTTACCGGTACCGACATCGCCCAGCAGCAGACGGTTCATCACGCGTCCGCCATCGCACATGTCATGCAGGATGTCTTGGAATGCGGCCTCCTGCTCGTCGCTCAGCGAAAACGGAAGGGCCTGTTTTAGCGCGCCCAGATGCTCGCCCGCAGTGTGGGCATAGGGCACCACATCGACCAGGCCGCCGTCGTTGCGCAGACGCAGCGCCAGCTGCAGGTAGAGGCACTCCTCGTAGGCAAGACGCCGGCGTGCGATGTCGCGCTCAGCCATGCTCGAGGGAAAGTGGATCGAACGCAACGCGCGGGCATTGCTCATGAGCTTCCGCTTTGCGCGCAGCGGCGCGGGAATCGGATCGAACGGATTGCCGACGACCTCGAGCGCGCCGCTTACGATGCGGCGCATCCACGCCTGGCTCACGCCATCGCTCACGTAATGGACCGGCAGAATGGTGCCTGCGGCGCGCCCGTCCTCGAGCTTTTCAAAGTGGGGCGAGGCCATCTGCTTAAAGCCGTAGGCAAACTCGACCTTGCCCATCACGGCCAGGCGGTCGCCCTGCTTAAGCTGCTGGGCAATCCAGGGCTGGCGGAAAAAGGCGACCTGCAGAACGCCCGTCTCGTCAACAAGTGAGACCTCAGTCACCTGCATGCGCGGACGCGGCTGCTTTTGGACGATACGGTCGACCGTGGCGATGATGGTGCACACGGTACCGATGGGCGCCATCTCGATGGACCACGAACGGGTAAAGTCGAGGTATCGATGAGGGATATGGAGAAGGAGGTCCCCCACCGTCCGAATTCCCAGACGGCGAAGGGCCTCCTCACGTTTACCCGAAACATATTTGAGTCGCGCGATATCCTCGTCGAGCGCATTGCTCTGGGCAAAGCGCTCCGAGACGCGCGGCACGGAGCACAGCTCGGACATGGGCAGTTGCCTACTCGATCGAGAAGATCACGGGATAGAGCGGCTGCTCGCCACGATGGGCGTCAATCTCCAGATCGGGCTGAGCCTCCTCGATAGCGTCAACGATCTCCTGGAAGGCCTCATCGGACAGCTCCTCGCCGGCCAGAATCGTCAGCGCGTCGCCCTCCTCTTCCTCCTGCATGCGGTTGATGCAGTCGAGCGTGACCTGCTTCACGTCGGAGCCGACCACGTCGATGGAGCCGGCGATGATGCCCATGACATCACCGGAGTGAATCGGCGAGCCGTCGGAGGCGCTGGAGTCGCGCACGGCGCGGGTAACCTCGCCATCGCGGACCTCGCTGATGGCATCGACCATGGCGGCGACGGCGTCCTCGAGCTCAGAATCGGGCAGGACGGCGAACAGCGCGGAGAACGCCTGCGGGACGGTCTTCGTGGGAACGACGGCGACCTTCTTGTCGGTGCAGGCAGAGGCTGCGGCCTCGGCAGCCATGCGGATGTTGCCGTTATTGGGCAGGATGATGACCGAGGTCGCGTTGACCTGGTCGACGGCGCCCAGCAGGTCTGCAGTCGAGGGGTTCATGGTCTGACCACCCGACACGATTACGTCGACGCCGAGAGACTTGAGGATGTCTGCCTCGCCGGAACCGGCGGCAACGGCGACAAAGCCCAGGGCCTTCTCGGGCTCGGCGGCCTTCTCCTGGTCCTCGTGAATCTTGGCGGTACGGTCGTGGGCCTCCATCTCCATGTTGTGGATAAAGACCTCATAGATCTGACCGAGCTGCAGCATGTGCTCGAGCACCAGGTTGGGGGTGTTGGAGTGCACATGAATCTTATAGTCGGGGTAGGCACCCACGAGCAGCTCGCAGTCACCCATGGAGCCCAGGAACTTAAGGCACTCGTCCTCGTCAAACGGGGCGTCGGCCTTAAAGAGGAACTCGTTGCAGTAGCGGAACTCCGAGCCCTCCCAGTCATCGTTGGCCTCGATCTCAACGCGACCGAGGGCCGCGTCGCGGGCAGAGCCAGCGGAATCAAACGTGGCGGAGAAATCCTCGACAACGGTGCTGCGGCCAAGCGCGGCGGCAACAAAGTTCTCCAGGAAGATGGCAAAGCCAAAGGCGCCGGAGTCGACCACGCCGTTCTCCTTCAGAACGGGCAGCAGGTCGGGCGTGCGGGCGACGGACTGGTAGGCCTCGACGACGATGGCGTCGAGCGCATCCTCGGCAGAGAACTTCTTCTTCTCGCACTCGTCTGCCTTGGTCGAGACATCGCGCAGGACCGTGAGGATCGTGCCCTCGATGGGCTTGCGGACGGCCTGGAAGGCGACCTTGACGGCACGACGGAACGCATAAGCGATGTTGGCGGAGGTGATGGGCTCATCGGCAGAGACGAGGCCCTCGGCCACGCCGCGCAGAATCTGCGACGTGATGACGCCGGAGTTACCGCGGGCGCCCATGAGGGAGCCGTGAGTGATGGCGCCGGCGATGGCCTCCATGTCGGCATCGGCGGGAAGGGCGGAGAGCTCCTTGGTCACCGAGGCGAGCGTGAGCGACATGTTGGTGCCGGTATCGCCGTCGGGTACGGGGAAGACGTTGAGCTTGTTGATCTCCTCGGCCTTGTCGGAAACGGCAGCCGCAGCGATAGGAAAACAGGTGCGAATGGTCTTTGCAATCATGGGTATTTGAATCTCCGTTTTCGGATGCTAGTTCAGACGGCTCTTGAGCGCGTCGATATGGATGCCGATCTTAAGGCTGGCGGGATCGATCTGGGCGATCTCCTGCAAAGTGAAGGCAACGGAGCTCGAAAGATTGTGGCAGACGGACTTCATGTTGACGCCGTTCTCGAGCACGACGTGAAGATCGACCGTAAGGCCGTCCTCGTCGGCGGAGACAAGCACGCCCTTGCGGAGGCGCTGACCGGCAAGCAGGCGCACGCTCTCGGCGCCCTGGAGCTGCTCGGCCATACCGACAACGCCATAGCACGTCATCGCGGCATAACCGGCAATATCGGCAATAACGTCGTTCGAGACGCTCAGGCTGCCGTTAATGGTCTCAGACACAAGAATCTCCTTTTCTTGGTGCTCGCGGCACCATGTCGTGGGAGCAATCATTGCAATATTCTACAACGACCGCGCCATGTTGAGGTGGCGGGCCTCGGGATTACATCCTCGACACGAAATGTTGATACGGTAACGTTCGCGCCAAGCGATCGCGACATGAAAAAACCCGCCGCATAAGCGACGGGTTTTACAACCTGGCTCCCCGGGTAGGACTCGAACCTACAACAGCGCGGTTAACAGCCGCGTGCTCTACCATTGAGCTACCGAGGAATAGGTGCGTGCTCTCAAGCAACGAAATTTATTATACGGACGAATCAGCTCAGGGCAAGAACTTTTTTAAGAAATTTTCCGACCTAGTCATTGGGGACGTTCTTAAACGACCAGTCATTCAAGAACGTCCCCAACGACTACATGAAAGCGCCCCCAAGCGGATGTGCTTGAGGGCGCTTCTTGCTTGCGAGGTTAAGACTCGATGTAGTCTTTGAGCTTGCTGCTGCGGCTCGGGTGGCGAAGCTTGGCCAGGGTTTTGGACTCAATCTGGCGGATGCGCTCGCGCGTGACGCCAAACTCGCGGCCGACTTCCTCGAGCGTACGGGGATGTCCGTCGACAAGGCCAAAGCGCAGCTCGATAACCTTGCGCTCACGATCGGCAAGCGAGTCGAGCACCTGGGTGAGCTGCTCCTGCAGCATGGAGAAGCTGGCGGCATCGGGCGGAACGATAGCCTGGGAGTCCTCGATAAAGTCGCCCAGCTGGGAATCCTCTTCCTCGCCGATGGGGGTCTCGAGCGACACGGGCTCCTGCGAGATCTTCTGGATCTCGCGGACGCGGTCGGCGCTCATGTCCATCTCGGCACCGATCTCCTCGGGGGTCGGGTCGCGGCCCAGGTCCTGAAGGAGCTGACGCTGCACGCGGACGAGCTTGTTGATGGTCTCGACCATGTGCACGGGAATACGGATGGTACGGGCCTGGTCGGCGATAGCGCGCGTAATGGCCTGACGGATCCACCACGTGGCGTACGTGGAGAACTTAAAGCCCTTCTGGTAGTCGAACTTCTCGACGGCGCGGATCAGACCGAGGTTGCCCTCCTGGATCAGGTCCAGGAACAGCATGCCGCGGCCAACATAGCGCTTGGCGATGGAGACGACCAGACGCAGATTTGCGCTGATGAGTGCCTGCTTGGCTTCGAGGCCCACGTTCTCAATGCGCGTAAGACGACGCATCTCGGCACGCGTGAGCTCGAGCTCGCCTGCCTCGGCAGCCTCAAGCTTCTCGGTGGCCTCGAGACCGGCCTCGATCTTCATGGCCAGATCGACCTCTTCGGAAGCGGTCAGCAGGTCGACCTTGCCGATCTCCTTGAGGTACATACGAACCGGATCGCCGGTCAGCATCACCGTGGAGGCATCGATGCCACGCACGCGGGAGCGTGAACGGGACGTGCGCACGGTGCGCTTCTTCTTGCTCTTGGAAGAACCCATCTCGGCGTCGGCCTGACGGGCCATCTTGAGCTCATGATCGTCGAGCGAGCCGGAATCGTGCTCGTCGTCGTCATCGAAATCGTCGGTATCGGTATCGTTATCGTCATCGTCGACGTCCATGGGGGCGTCGTCGTTACCGCTCGCGGAGATAATCTGGATGCCGCTGTTGCGCAGCGCGGAATACACCGCGGTGAGCTGCTCGTCAGAAACATCGATATCCTTCAGGGCGACCTGAATCTCGTCCTCGGTTACCGAAGTCCTGTTTGAGCCGTTGCCCATGAGCTTTGCAACGTAGGATTCCAGCCCAGTACCCGTGCTCTCAGTCTTTTTTGGCACAGATTCTCCCTTCATAGTCCACAGGACTCAATACTTTAGCACACACATTGACGTCTATACCCAAAAAGAGGGCTGGATATAGGCGAGAATACGCTGGTTGACCACAACATCTAGGCTTGATCGGTGCCTGCGGCCTCCAGGCCGATCAAACGGAACGGGTCCGCCACGCCGCCGATCGACTTTTGCAGTTCGCGCTGACGCTGCGAGTCCTGCGCGGCCTGCACGGTCAGCGCACGACGGGCCTCATCATCGAGCGAACGGTCCTGGCGCAGCTTGGCCTGTGCGGCACGCATGCGACGCTTGATGGTGTAGAGCTCGAGCGTATCGAGCATAAACACGATGTTCGTCTCGGTGGGGTGCTTGCTCGTCGCCGAGATGCGCCCGGCACTCACAAGCGTTGCCGCATCGGGACACACTGAGCGCGCCGCATCCATGCAGGCTGCAGGATCGGTTCCCGGCGGCGTTGCCAGAACGGCCCATGCGATGGACTCGTGACGTGGGTCAACCCACTCGATGGAGCAGATGCGGTCGGCATACGTGCGGAACAGGTCGGGGTAGCTCGTGAGCATGGTCAGCAGCTCGCGCTCCCCTGCCAAGGACTTGCGCTCAAGATCGGTAAGAACCATCGGCGCCGCCGCAGCCGGTGCGTTCGAACCATCAGGCACAGGCACAGCGCCCATACCATCAGGCACATCGATCGGCGGAAGATCGTCGACGACCTCCACGGGCGCGGCACCGTAGGCATCGAGCGGGACATAGTCGTACGGCTCTTCCTCGACCGGCGCGGACACCGGCGGCGTCGCGCCCGATGCCCAAGCACCGCGACCGGCATCACGAGAACCCGATGCCCGACCGCCCGCATTTCCAAAGCGTTCGGCCTGCGCCCTCTGGCGCTCATAGTTCTGCTCACGACGTCGTTCCGCATCCTCGCGCTTGGCGACATCGCGAAACACACGGCCCGAGCTCGCGCGCACGGTCTCCAGATCCAAACCCAGCAGGTCGGCAATCTGGATAAAGTACGTGTCGATCATATAGCTATCGCGCAGCGGATAGATGAGCGTCAGCGCATCCTCGAGCGCCTTGGCGCGACCGCCCGGCGTGGTGATGTCGCTCGACTCCTGCAGCGAACGGTAGACAAAGTCCATGAGCGGCTCGGCCGCGTCGATGCGCGCCTGCAGCTCCTGGCCGCCGTGCGCCGTAATAAACTCCATAGGGTCGTTGCCGTCGGGCAGTACCACGCAGCGCAGGTCCATCGAATCCTGCTCGATAAACTGAATCGCGCGGCGGGCGGCCTTCTGGCCCGCGGCATCGCCATCGAACATATACACGATGCGCTTGGCAAAGCGGGTGAGCGTCTTTACATGATGCTCCGTGAGCGCGGTGCCCAGCGTGGCGACAACGTTTTTAATCCCCGCCTCCCAGCAGGCGATGCAATCGGTATAGCCCTCCACCACGATGGCGGTATCCTGCGCGACGATAAACTCCTTGGCCCAATTAAAACCGTAGAGGTTTCGCTTTTTATGAAACACGCTCGTCTCGGCGGTGTTGAGGTACTTAGGCTGGCCGTCGCCCATAATGCGACCGCCAAAGGCAATGTTGTGACCCTGCTCGTCAAAGATGGGGAACATCACACGGTCGTAGAAGCGGTCAGCAAGCTGCCCGCGCCCGTGGCTCACGGCAACATTGGCGTCGATCATCTCCTGCGGGGTAAAACCCGCCTGGGACAGGTGCGACACCAGCGCGTTACGGCCTGGTGCAAAGCCCAGGCAGTAGCGGCGGCAGACGTCGCCACCCATGCCGCGGCTGGCAAAGTACTCGCGCGGACGACCGTCCTTACCGCGCATAAGCATGGTGTGGTAGAACTGGGCGGTCTCGGCGCACAGATCGTAGATGCGGGCACGCTTAGTACCGCGCTCGCGGCGATCTCCGGTGTCGTGCAGCTCAATACCTGCGCGATCGGCCAAATAACGGATTGACTCGGGAAAGCTCAGGTTCTCGCGCTTCATGATATAGGTGAAGACGTCGCCACCCTCGCCGCAGCCAAAGCAATGCCACACCTGCGTGGCGGGAATAATGTGGAAGGACGGCGTCTTTTCGCCATGGAAGGGGCAGCAGCCCCAAAACTCATGGCCGCGGGGCTTGAGCTCAACCGTTTCCTGCACGATGGCAACCAAGTCAGACGCAGCGCGTACCTGGTCTTTTTCCTCATCGCTAATCACGGATGCTCACCCCCTGATCGCCCAAGTTGTGACGAATATCTTCGATATTACCCTCGACGGTCGCGATCAACTCATCCAGCGAATCGAACACACGCGAGGGACGCAGCCAGCGCGTAAACGCCAGCGAAACGAAAGCGCCGTACAGGTCGCCCGTATAACCAATTAAGTTGGCCTCGAGATGCGCCGAAGCGGCATCGTCGGCATACGTCGGCGGCAGTCCGACGTTAACGGCAGCGGGCCACACGATGTCATTGACCAGCACCAGACCCTCATACACGCCATCGGCTGGCACCTGAATGCCGTCGGGAACCTGCAAGTTTGCCGTGGGAAAGCCCATGCCAGAACCCTCGTGACGGCCGCGAATAACACCGCCGCGCACCATATACGGACGGCCGAGTAACTCAGCAGCAAGCTCCACATGGCCCTGTCCCAGCTCATGACGAATGCGGGTGGCGCAAATGGCCTCACCGCCCTCGCAAAGCAGGTCGTGACCATACACGTCAACGCCGTGCTCGGAACCCCAGGAGCGCATCTCGGCAACACCAGAAGCACCGCCACGACCCAGCCTAAAGTCACTGCCAACGCGAATCGAGCGAATGTCGACTACGCGTGACAGCAGTGCGAGAAAACCGACATGGTCGAGTGCCGCAACCTCAGGCGTAAAGGGAACGGCCACCACTGTATCGACCCCAGTCTGAGCCAAGGCATGCAGACGGTCGGCCGTCGTCATCAATTTTTGAGCGGGCGAAGGGCTCACCACAACGTCCGGGTCGGGATCGAAGGTAACCACGACCGCCTTACAGCCATGGGCACGGGCATCACGGACAAGCGCTTCGATGAGTTCCTGGTGTCCACGGTGAACGCCGTCGAACACGCCAATGGCAATCGATGCGGCACCCAAGTGCTCACACTCATCAAACGTATCGGCAGCAACGATGCGAGCCTCGTCCGACTCGCCCGCGAAAAAGACACGCGCGAGCTCGCGAGCGGACAACATCATCGAACACCGCCGATGGCCTGCGGAAACACGTGCTCCATGACAAAGCGGCCACCCTCAATGCGGGCGAGCGCCTTGAGCCCCCCATCGAGCACCAACGCAAACGGCGCCTTCGAGGCATCGAAATCGGCAAGCGCGCGCTCAACGGGAATGCATCGGCCGCAGAGCAGGTCGTCGGCAAGATTGCCCGGCAAGTCAACACGCGTGGCGCCCAGGGCTGCAATGGGATCCAGGGCAAAGCCAGCGGCGGACTCGGGAGAAAGCTCCTCCACCGCATGACAGGCACCAATGGAAACAACACCGGATGCGGTGCGACGAAGCGCGGAAATATGCGCGGCGCTATCACAAGCACGGCCCAGGTCGTGAGCGAGCGCACGGATATAGGTGCCCTTGCTCACCGAGAACGCCACCGTCCACACACATGTATCACCTTCGCCACCCACGGCGATCAGGTCAGCGGCATAGACCTCGACGGGGCGCGGAGGTAGGTCCACCGCATTACCCGCGCGAGCAGACTTGTAGGCGCGAACGCCATTGACCGAGATAGCCGAAAACGCCGGCGGCACCTGCATCTGCGGACCAAGCATGGCAGCCAAGCGCTCACGGGCATAGGCAGAATCGCGGAGCTCGTTGGCAACAGCTACCGTGCGGACCGCCTCGCCCTCCGCATCATCGGTATTAGTCTCGGCGCCAAACGAGATGTCGGCGACGTAGCTTTTGGTATCGAGGGTTAGCATGCCCAGCAGACGGGTGGCCTGGCCCACGCCCACCACCATGACGCCGGATGCCATGGGGTCGAGCGTACCGGCATGGCCGACGCGCCGCTCATGGAGGGCGCGTCGGCATTGCGAGACCACATCGTGGGACGTGCAGCCCACCGGCTTATCGACGGCGAGCAGCATATTCAATTGAGAAGGCGTTCGACGAGCCATGTACCATCCAATTAGTTAGAGCTCGACGGTCACCGAAGCGGGATCCTCCCCCACCAGCTCGGCCAGCATGGGAAGTGCCACGGCGAGCGTCTCGCGAATTGTTCCGTTGTTGGAAAAGCCGGCGGCGGCATGATGCCCGCCACCGCCAAAGTTGGCAGCAATCTCGGACACATCGAGGTCGCCCTTGGAGCGCAGGTTGCCACGCACCTTGGTATCGCCCTCAATGCCCTTTAAGAACATGCAGACCTCGACGCCCATCACCGAACGCACCACGTCAACCAGGCCGTCGCACTCATCCGAGGTGACACCGCAAGCCTCAAGGTCACTCTGGTACGCATAGCTATACGCGACGCGCCCGTGGGCCACCGTCTTAATGCGACCCATAACGATGGACTTGAGGTGCAAGAACTCTACGCGCATGCTCTGGTAGACCTCGAGCGCAACGCGCGCCGGATCGGCACCGTGCGCGACCAAGCGCGAGGCGGCATGGAACGCAGCGGCATCAGCGTTTTGGTACTGAAAACGACCGGTATCGGTCACCAGACCGCACAGCAGGCAGGTCGCGACACCATTGCGAGCCACAATGCCGCAATTGTCCAAAAAGCGGTCGATGATCATGGCGCAGGCCGCGGCGCCGACGCACCTCAGGCTCAGCTCGGCAAATTCCTCACGCGCCGGATGATGATCGAAGCACACCACATGCGACGAGCGGCGGAGTACCTCGGCTGAGTTGTTCAGACGCTCGACGACCGGCACGTCCACCGAGATGAACAGGTCCGGATTGCCGGTATACGCAGATGCCGGCACCAGACGGTCGGCGCCCTCCATAAAGCGGTAAATGCGCGGAACCGGGTCATCGTCTGCCAGCAGCAGGGCAATGTCCTTGTTGGGAAAAAACTTCATAAGCGAGAGGCCCAGACCCAGCACGGAGCCCAGGGCATCACCATCGGGAGACGTATGTCCCGAAATCGCAATGGAGGACGCATCCTCGATGAGCTCGAGGATGCGTCGCTGAATATCTGCAGACTCGCACGAGGCGAGGTCGGCGGAATTAGTCATCTAAAGCTGCCTCCTGGACGGCGTCCGCTATCGGATAGCCGTCCTCGTCCTTTTCGATCGCAAGCGTGGCGGGAACGTTTTCCAGCGCACGCGTGATGCGTTCGGCCTCATCGGTCGAGCGATCGATGCGAAAATCGAGCTCGGGCGTGACACGCCAATCGAGCGAACGAGCCAACAGGCTGCGAATACGGCCCTTGGCGCTTGCGAGCGCCTCCATGACCTCGTCGTAGCGGCTCGCATCGCACGACACGTACACACGCGCGAACGAACGGTCCACCGCGACCTCGACCGCGGTCAAAGTAACTAGGTCGAGACGCGGATCGGAAACCTCAAAGAGCAGGATATAACCAAGCTTCTCGCGAAGCTGCTCGCCCAGACGGCGGGTTGCCTGCGTTTGCTTCATAGCGCTACCCCCTACTCGGTACGGGCAACCTGGTCGATGCGGTAACCCTCGATCTGGTCGCCGGGCTTGATGTCCTGGAAGTTCTCCAGGCCAATGCCGCCCTCGGAACCGCTCTTGAGGCTCTTGGCCTCGTCCTTGTAGTGACGCATCGAGGCGATCTTGCCATTGAAGACCACGATACCGTCGCGCACCAGACGCACGGAATCGGTCGCGGCGATCTCGCCCTCTTCGACGCGGACACCGGCGGCGATACCGACTTTGGGCACCTTGAAGGTGTCCAGGACGGTCGCGGTACCCGTGGCGACCTCGACCTCGGTGGGCTTGAGCATGCCGATACGGGCGGCGTCGAGCTCCTCGAGGCACTTATAGATGACGTCGTAGCAACGGATCTCGACGCCCTCGCGCTCGGCAGCGGAGCGGGCCTTACCGTCGGGACGGACGCCAAAGCCGATGATGATGGCGTTGGAGGCGTCGGCCAGGACGACGTCGGTCTCGTTGATGGCGCCAACGGCAGAGTGGATCGTGTTGATGCGAACCTCGGACTGATCCATCTTGTCGAGCGAGTCCTGAAGAGCCTCGATGGAACCCTGGACGTCGGCCTTGATGATCAGGTTGAGCTCCTTGACCTCGGCGTCGGCGATGGTCTCGAAGAGGTTCTCGAGCGTGACGTGCTTCACGCGGCTCTGCTCCTCGATACGGGCCTTGAGCGAACGCTCGTCGGCAAGGGCGCGAGCCTCGCGCTCGTCCTCGAACACGCGGAACTCGTCACCGGCGTTGGGCACGGACTGCAGGCCAAGAATCTCGACGGCGTCGGAGGGACCGGCCTCGGTGACGGCGCGGCCCTTGGGGTCGAGCATGGCGCGGACGCGACCGTAGGTAAGGCCGGCGACCAGCGTATCGCCCACGTGCAGGGTACCGCGGGTCACGAGCACGGTAGCGACCGAGCCGCGGCCCTTGTCGAGCTTGGCCTCGAGGACATTGCCGGAGGCAAAGGTGTCCGGGTTGGCCTTGAGCTCGAGCACGTCGGCCTGGAGCAGCACGGTCTCCAGAAGGTCGTCGATACCGATCTTCTGCTTGGCCGAGATGTTGACGAACATGTTCTGTCCGCCCCACTCCTCGGGGATGACGCCGTACTCGGTGAGCTCCTGACGCACGCGGTCGGGGTTGGCGCCGGGCTTATCGATCTTGTTGACGGCAACGACGATGGGTACGCCGGCGGCCTTGGCGTGGTTGATCGACTCGACCGTCTGGGGCATAACGCCGTCGTCGGCGGCGACGATCAGGATGACGATGTCGGTCACCTTGGCGCCACGGGCACGCATGGCCGTAAAGGTGGCGTGACCGGGGGTATCGATGAAGGTGATCTTGCGGTCGTTGATCATGACCTGCGAAGCGCCGATGGCCTGCGTAATGCCGCCCGCCTCGCCGGCAGCAACGCCGGTGTGACGGATGGCGTCGAGCAGCGACGTCTTGCCGTGGTCGACGTGGCCCATGACGGTGACGACCGGGGCGCGCGGCTTAAGGTCGGCGGGATCGTCGTAGAACGAGAAGGTGTTCTCCTCCTCGGGGGTGATGATCTTGATCTGACGGCCCAGGTCGTCGGCAACGAGCTCGACGAGGTCGTCGGACATGGACTGCGTCATGGTGAGCGGCGTACCCAGCAGGAACAGGCGCTTGATGATGTCGTTGGCCGGAACGTCGAGCGCCTCGGCAAGCTCCTGGACGGTAACGCCCTGGGAGACCTTGATGGCGTCGAGGTCCTCGGGGTTCACGCCCTGGGCCAGCGCCTCCTCTATCTTGCGCTCCTCCTGAGCCTTGGCAGCCTCGCGCTCGCGCTTCTCCTTGCGCTTCTTGCGGCGACCGGTGGACTCGCGAGAGGCCTCCTCGACGGCAGCACGAGCCTCCTCGAGCACCTTCTCGCGGCTGTACTCCTCGGCCTCGCGAGCCATGCGGCTGTAGTGGTCCTCTTCGTTGTTGTGACCGCCCTTGCGTTTCTTGCCCTTGCCCTGCTTATCGGGGTTGGGGAAGTCCATGCCGGCAGCGACGTTGTTGCTGGCGTTGGTGCGATGGCTGTGCGGACGGCTCTCGGAGGCGTTGCGCTCGGAGTTGTTGTCGGAAGCGTTGCGATCGTTACGACGGCCACCGCGGCGGTCGTTGTTGCCGCCACGACGGTTACCGCGCTCTGCGGCGCGCTCGGCCTTGGCCTTGTCCTCGGCGTCCTTCTTCTCCTTGAGCACGGTCTCCTGTGCGGCGATCTGGTCGAGCAGCGAGCGGAAGCGCGAACCGGAGTCGGAAGCGGGAACGGCGCGGCGTTGGGCCTCGCGGGCAGCCTCCTCCTTCTCGCGGGCAAGGCGCTCCTGCTCGGCCTTCTTCTTGGCCTCAGCCTCGGCGCGGGCGGCCTCCTCGGCAGCCTGGGCTGCGGCAAACTGGCGGCGCTCCTCCTCGCGGGCCTTCTCGGCGGCGATGCGCTCGCGCTCGGCCTCGGCGGCGCGTGCGGCCTCCTCGGCGGCAGCTGCCTGCTCCTCGGCCTGCTTGGCGGCCTCGACTTCCTGAGCGCGGGCCTCGATCACCGAGGCGAGCTGCTTGCGGACCATGGCAACGTAGGCGTCCTCCAGGGTGGAGGAAGCGGACTTAGCGGGAATCTTCATATCGGCGAGATGACCCATCAGTTCCTTGGAGGTCATGCCGAACTCTTTGGCCAGGGTGGACACACGGACTTTTGCCATATGACTTCACCTACCCTTTCTGGCACCTTGGGTGCCTAGAGACTGAACGAGCGTGGGAGATGCACCGGGACCTACCCGGCGCGACCGCGCGCTAGATCAGGTCCTCCGCATCATCGAAGGCGTCGGTGTCATGGACACCGCAGAAACGGGAGCCGGGACGAGCCTGGTTGCGGCACTGGATGCCGTCCTCGGACACATACTCGCAGCGGCGGACGTCCTCGTCCTCCTCGTCACCGATCAGGTCGGCGGCGGGCTCCTCGTGAACGGGAACGTTCTTGAGGATGTCGGCGGCAAGCGTCTCGGACTTGATGTCAATGTGCCAACCGGTCAGGCGCGCAGCGAGGCGGGCGTTCTGGCCCTCCTTGCCAATGGCGAGGGACAGCTGGTCGTCGGGCACGATGACGCCGGCGTAGGCCTTCTCCTCGTCGATGAGGACGCGGGTGACCTTAGCGGGCGAAAGGGCGTTGGCGACGTAGACGGCAGGATCTGCATCCCACAGGATGACGTCGACGCGCTCGCCGCGGAGCTCGCCCACGACAGCGCGAACACGGCTGCCCTTGGGACCGACGCAGGCGCCCACGGGATCCAGGCGGTCGTCGAGCGAGTGGACGGCGACCTTGGAGCGCTGACCAGGCTCGCGGGCGATCGACTTGATCTGGACGGTGCCCTCATAGATCTCGGGCACCTCCTGCTCAAACAGACGGCGCATGAGCTCGGGGTGGGTACGGGAGATGACAATCGGCGGACGGCTGTGCTCGCCGCGAACCGGCTGCAGGTTGGAGTTGGGGTCGCGAACGTCGATGATCACGGCCTTGATGTGCTGGTTGTGCAGGTAGCGCTCGCCCATCGGACGCTCGTTGCGCTCGTTCTCGTAACGACGCTGGTCAAAGTGCGGAAGCTCGGCCTCGACGCCCTCGCGGATCTTGACGATCGTGAAGTCGGGCGTGGACTGCAGCACGGTACCGCTGATGAGGTCGCCGATGCGGCCGGAGAACTCCTCGTAGATCTGCTCGCGGGCGGAGTTACGCACAATGGCGTTAATCTCGGCCTTGGCGTGCTGGGCAGCGATGCGGCTCGTGTTCTTGGGAGTGACGTCGATCTCCTCGAACTCGGTGAAGTTGCCCTCCTCGTCCATGGAATCGTCGATCGGCTCCAGGCGGTAGACGTAGATCTTGCCGGTGGTGCGGTCGATGGTCACCTTGGCGCCCCACTCAAGATGCAGGATCTCGGCATAGCTCTTGGCGAGCGACTGCTCCAGGCGGTCGATCAGGTAGAGCTGGTCGATGTGCTTCTCCTGGCAAAGCTCCATCAGGGCGGACATCATGTCGGATGCTGCCATCTTACTTTCCTTCCTTCGCGGGCTTGAAGTCGTAGGTGGGCTTCAACTTGCACTTTTTAACATCAGAGAAATCGAGGGTAACGGACTCGCCGTCCTCGAGCTCGAGGGTCACGTTCGTCTCGGTGGCGGCGGCAATCTTGCCGGCGTACTTGCGACGGCCCTCGGTGGCGGTGGAGGTGAGCTCGCAGTCCTCGCCCACAAAGCGGGCAAAGTCACTCGGGCGGCGCAGCGGGCGCGCCATACCCGGGCTCGACACCTCGAGCGTATAGCTCGAGGAGATGGGGTCGAGCTCCTCAATCACATCGCCGACCCACTTGGTGTTGGCCGTGACGTCGTTGAGCGACAGGCTCTGACCCTCGGCACCCTCGATACGCACGCGCACGCAGGGGGCCTTGGTGGCACCCACGAGCTCGACGTCGACGATGTCGACATCGTGCTGGGGAGCGACGGCCTCGAGCGCGTCGATGATCGCCTGCTCGGTCTTGGTCTTGACCATTGCGGCACCTCCATCCATACAAAAAAGAAGCGGGGCCGAAACCCCACTTCTTTCAATTACAACTTCATTTGCAAGCAAACTATACCAATAGCTGCGGAAACGTGCAAGCACAGTACGAATCTGCAGGTCAGCGTGCGCACAGCTTCTCCACAAGAATAGGACAATTGGTCGAGGAACCCCATGCGGCGCACCCTCAACAGCCCCAAAACGGGCCATGCGTCCCAATCCACAGGCCCGTTCGGACCCCAAGGGCATTCCTCCCCGAGCCCCTATCGAACAGACTTACGCTAAGGGACATTCTGCAACAAGCCAGCCAGCAAGTCGCGCTAGGACGAACCTTTTCAAATCCTCTACGGCAAGGAGGCACCTATGAAACGCCTAGACACCCTCTGCATGACTGCGCTCGCCATCGCAACATGCTCGTTGGTCCTCGTGGGCTGCGGCAACGCAAATGGCAAAACCGGAACATGCGAACCGAACCCTGGCAGCACCAAAGCCATCGAGAAAACGACGCCATCGGAGAGCTTCGACAAAATAAACGAAGACACCGTCGATCCCCAGGGCCTGGGTCCCGATTCCCAAGAACAGTTCCCCATCGACCTTGAGGCAGACGAGAACGTCCATGTTACCTGCGTGGGCAAGGACACCGACGGCTACGGGGACGCCGCGCTCGTCTTTACGGTGTCCAACAACACCGGTGTCGACATGATGTTTGGCGATGTAGACTCCTATGCCTACGTCAACGGCGTGATCCGCGACGTACGCATGCGCCAACCGGTCGCCGCTGGAGAGGAAACGCGCGCCATGCTCACCTTTGTGGGCACCTTCGACGATCCGAACTTTGATGTGAACAACGACCTCAACGACATCTACCTCAACATTTGGATGTTCGAAGAGGCAACGGGCAACGTTTACTTTAGGGACCTGGTACACATCCCGTAGAAGACGGTGCGACGCACTGACTAAGCAGGGCATAAAACACAAGACGAGGGACGACCCAACTGGATCGCCCCTCGTTTATTGCATGTCAGCTTTGCGCGCAGCGCTTACTTGACCACCAGGTTAACCAGCTTGCCAGGCACGCAGATGGCCTTGACGACCGTCTTGCCCTCAAGCCACTTGGCAACGGCTTCCTCGGCGGCAGCCTGCATCTCCTCGTTGGAGGCGTCGCGGGTGACGTCGATGCGGCCACGGACCTTGCCGAGCACCTGTACGACGATCTGCACCGTGTCCTCGATGGACTCGGCCAGGTCGAACTCGGGCCAGGCGGCAGTGTAGGCATTGCCCTCGCAGCCGAGTGCCTCGTGCCACAGCTCGTCGGCCCAGAACGGGCAGATGGGGGCAAGGACGCTCACGATATCCTTGGCCACGCCGTAGCACAGAGCCTTGTCGCGGTTAGCGCCCTCGGTGGCGTTGAGGTAGGCGCTCGCCGCGTTGACGAGCTCCATGACAGCCGAGATCGCGGTGTTGAACTGGCCGCGGTCGAAGTCCTCGGTGCACTTGGCAATGGTGCGGTGACGCTCGCGATAGAGCTTCATCTCGACCTCGTCGAGCGCGGACTTGTCAAAGGCCACGTTGGCGTCGCCGGACTGGACGAGCTGCCACACGATACGCCAGGCGCGCTTAATGAAGCGGTTGGCGCCCTCGACGGCCTTGGGATCCCAGTCGAAGTCCTTCTCGGGCGGGGCGATAAACAGGATCGCCAGACGCATGGTGTCGGCGCCGTAGGGCTCGATGACCGAGCTCGGGGGCACGACGTTGCCCTTGGACTTGGACATGGTGTCGCCGTTCTCGTCCTTGACCATGCCCTGGCACAGCAGATTGGTGAAGGGCTCGTCAACGCTCAGCAAACCCAGGTCGCGCAGTGCCTTGGTAAAGAAGCGGCTGTAGAGCAGGTGCAAAATGGCGTGCTCGATGCCGCCGATGTAGTTATCGACGGGCATCCAACGATCGGCAGCCTCGCGGGAGAAGGGCAGCTCGGTGTTGTGCGGGTCGGTATAGCGCAGGTAATACCAGCTGGAGCAGGTGAAGGTGTCCATGGTATCGGTCTCACGCTTGGCCGGGCGGCCGCAGACCGGGCAGGTGGTCTCGTAGAAGTCCTTGCACTCGGCGAGGGTCTCGCCGGCGCCCAGGTCCAGGTTCTCGGGCAGCGTCACCGGCAGCTGGTCCTCGGGCACGGGCACGATGCCGCAGTGCTCGCAGTGGATGGCCGGGATGGGATTGCCCCAGTAGCGCTGGCGGCTGATGAGCCAGTCGCGCAGACGGAACTCGACCTTACGGCGACCGCAGCCCATAGCCTCGAGGTCGGCCACGATGGCAGCCTCGCCCTCGGAGTGCTTGCCGCCGCGCATGCCGGTGTACTTGCCGGACTGGACGAGCGTGCCCTCGGCAGCGTGGGCGCAATCCCAGTCGACGGTCTCGGCATGGAAGGTATCGATGGTCTCGCCGCTGGCCTCGACGGCAGCGCGGTCGTCATCGTCCAGGATGATCGGCACGATCGGCAGGTCATACTTGCGGGCAAACTCAAAGTCGCGCTGGTCGCCGCAGGGAACAGCCATGACGGCGCCGGTGCCGTAGTCGGCAACGACATAGTCGGCAACCCACACGGGGACCTTCTCGCCGTTGACGGGGTTTACCACGTAGCGGCCGGTAAAGGCACCGTGCTTCTCGAGGGTGCCCTGGGCACGCTCGACGGCGGAGATGTGCTTGGAGTCCTCGACGATCTTGGTGACGGCCTCCTCGTACTCTGTGCCCTCGACGAGCTCATGCAGACGAGCGTACTCGGGGGCCAGGACAAAGAAGGACACGCCAAACAGGGTGTCGGCACGCGTGGTGAAGACGGTGATCTTGCCCTCGTCGCCCTCGATGGGCTCGCCATCCTTGTCGCACAGGGTAAAGTCGACCTCGGCGCCCTCGGAGCGGCCGATCCAGTTGGCCTGCATCTGCTTGACGCGCTCGGGCCAGCCGGGGAGCTTCTCCAGATCGTCGAGCAGCTCCTGGGAGTACTCGGTGATCTTGAAGTACCACTGCTCCAGGTCGCGCTTCTCGGGCTCGGTGCCGCAGCGCCAGCACTTACCCTCGGTGACCTGTTCGTTGGCCAGAACGGTCTTGCAGGTGGGGCACCAGTTGACCGGGTTCTTCTTGCGGTAGACCAGGCCCTTTTCCCACAGCTTCTCAAAGATCCACTGACCCCAACGGTAGTAGTCGGGGCTGCAGGTCTTGACCATGCGATCCAGATCGTAGGAGAAGCCCATGCGCTTCATCGTGGAAAGCGCCTGATCCATGTTCTTATACGTCCAGGCGGCAGCCTGCGTGTTGTGCTTGATTGCGGCGTTCTCGGCGGGAAGGCCAAAGGCATCGAAGCCGATGGGGTGCAGCACGTCGTAGCCGCGCATACGGGCCTGACGGGCCATGGCATCACCGATGGTATAGTTGCGCGCGTGGCCCATGTGCAGGTCGCCCGACGGATACGGGAACATCTCGAGCACATACTTTTTGGGCTTGCTGTCGTCGGTGTCGACGGCAAAGAGGTTGGAGTCCTCCCAGGCCTTCATCCACCTAGACTCAATGGCCTGCGCGTCGTATGCAGGGATCTCGTCCTTATGATCTGTGCAATCGCACATTTCAGCTCCTTTAATCTTAGCTGGGGTCGGTCGGCTTGGCTTGGCTTTGTTCGCTACTGCGAACAGTCCTGCGCAAGACGAAGAGCACATTAAGTGCTCTTCTTTGCGTGCGGAACTTGTAGCGAACAAAGCCAAGCCGACCGACCCTAAGGTTAACTTGACTGATGATAGCAAATACAACAAGCGAGATGCCTGCGACTTGCATGCATCTCGCTTTATCTAAATAACGTGGTTGGAACTCAACCTTTGTCTGAAACTCGTTCTAGCACGAACGGGTTTTCCAGGTGCCGCAGATTGCCGTGAAAGAGGAGCGACGCGTACTTTGGTACGCGAGCGACGGTTTGAACGGCAAGGTGCGGTGCTTGGGAAAGCCGTCTAGCGGTAGGAAACGCTCTGCTGGGAATCCTTCACGACAACGTCGTGGGCGCCGCCTTCGACGATGGAGGTGGAGCTGACCAGCGTTAGGCGCGCCTTTTCCTGGAGCTCGGGGATCGAGAGGGCACCGCAGTTGCACATCGTGGACTTGACCTTGTAGAGCGTGCCGCCCACGCCGTCCTTGAGGGAACCTGCGTAGGGAACATAGGAGTCGACGCCCTCGACGAAACTGAGCTTCGCGGCGCCGCCCAGGTCGTAGCGCTGCCAGTTGCGGGCACGCGCGGAACCCTCGCCCCAGTACTCCTTCATGTACTGGCCGTTCACGTTAACGCGCTCGGTCGGGCTCTCGTCAAAGCGGGCGAAGTAGCGGCCCAGCATCATAAAGTCGGCACCCATGGCAAGGGCGAGCGTCATGTGGTAGTCGTAGACGATACCGCCGTCGGAGCACACGGGCACGTAAACGCCGGTCTCCTCGTAGTACTCGTCGCGAGCACGGCAGACGTCGATCAGCGCGGTGGCCTGGCCGCGGCCGATACCCTTGGTCTCACGGGTGATGCAGATGGAACCGCCGCCGATACCGACCTTGATGAAGTCGGCACCGCAGTCGGCCAGGAAGCGGAAGCCCTCGGCGTCGACGACGTTACCGGCACCGACCTTGACGTCCTCGCCGTAGTTGGCGCGAATCCACTCGATGGTGCGCTTCTGCCACTCGCTGAAGCCCTCGGAAGAGTCGATGCACAGGACGTCGGCGCCGGCCTCGATGAGCAGCGGCACGCGCTCGGCATAGTCGCGGGTGTTGATACCGGCGCCGACCATGTAGCGCTTATCGCCGTCGAGCAGCTCGTTGGGGTTGGTCTTGTGGCTGTCGTAGTCCTTGCGGAAGACGATGCCCATCAGGTGATCGTTGTCGTCGACGATGGGCAGGGCGTTGAGCTTATTGTCCCAGATGACGTCGTTGGCAACCTTGAGGCCGATGTTCTTGTCGCCCACGATGAGCTGCTCACGCGGGGTCATGAACTCGGAGACCTTCGTCTGGTGGTCATCGCGACTGGGGCGATAGTCACGGCTGGTGACGATGCCCAGGAGCTTACCCTTGGGAGTGCCGTCGTCGGTAACCGGCATGGTGGAGTGACCGGTCTTCTCCTTGAGCTCGATGACCTGCTCCATGGTCATGTCGGGGGTCAGCGTGGAATCGGACTGAACGAAGCCGGCCTTGTGATCCTTGACGGCCTTGACCATGGCGGCCTCGGACTCGGCGCTCTGGGAACCATAGATGAAGGACAGGCCACCCTCGGTAGCGAGCGCGACACCCATGTCGACGCCCGAGACGGACTGCATGATAGCGGAAACCATGGGGATGTTCAGGGTGATTGCCGGCTTCTCACCGCGCTTAAAGCGGGTCAGCGGCGTCTTAAGAGAGACGTTGTTGGGGATGCACTGCGAGGACGAGTAACCAGGGACCAGCAGATACTCCGAAAACGTGTGGGACTCACCGGGAAAGAACGTAGCCATGTTTCTCCTTTTTCCATGCGACCGGTCGGCTGCAGGCCTCGTAGGACCCAGCCCAACCTTGGGCGCCCAATACTGGGCAAGTATCTTAACGCACTTTGACTGCTACAATGCATGATTTAAGAAGTGCACACGAGGGTTTGACGCAGGCTTTGCGTTTGCCCAGCAAACACTTTAGCGGGGAGACGTGGAGCGTATGGAGTACAAGACGACGGCAAAGTTGGTCATTCAAGCGTGCGACAAAGATCTGCCGGGCGTGTTTGGTCACGGCTGCGTCTTGCTGCTGCAGGGTATTGCCCGCGAGCACTCGCTGAACCGCGCCGCCAAGAGCATGGGCATGGCGTATTCCAAGGCTTGGCGCATTGTAAACGAAGCCGAAGGCCAGCTGGGCTGCAAGCTCATCGAGCGCGACGGAGCCCGCGGATCATCGCTCACCCAAGCCGGCGAGCGAGCCATCGAAGTCTACGAATCCCTCCAGGCCGACATCAACAACGTCATCGCCACCAAAGCCAACGACCTCATCGCCAGCATCAAAAAGTAGCTAATTTAGGACGGGGCTTTTTTAGCTGCACAACCCCTTCTCATAAGTTGCGGTGAAATAGGGACTGTTTATGCCGATAAAGCCGTAAACCAATCCCTATTTCACCGCAACTTATGGAGTTGAGGATGATTTAGCTAGTTGCGAAGGGCGTTGTCTAGGGTGGACGCTACGACCAGAGGGTCGTCGGTGCCGGCGAAGAGACGGATGGTGCTCCCCCGCTTGCCGCGTGGGGCCGAAAGACGCGTCGTTGCGCCGCCGGCGGATGATGTGCGGAACTCCCCCGGCAAAGCATCGAACAGCTCGCGCGCGCTGCGCTCGATAAGGTCAAATTCAACTGCAGGGCCAAAACCGTGCTCCAGGATGCCGGTCGCGATGGCATGGTCGGGATGCGAGGCCAGCCCGGGATAGCGCACGTTGCTCACCATCTCGTTCGCGGCCAAATATTCAGCCAGTGCACGCGCGCGGTCAAAGTGTGCCTGCATGCGAGTGTCGAGCGTGTCGAGCCCGCGTTCTAGAACCTCGGCCTCATCGGAGGACAAGTCGAGCGCGGCCAACCCGCACCCCTCGATCAGCGCATGCGCGCACTCGGCCGCGGCGTCCACACGATGGCGCTTGAGCTGCGAGCGTGCGACCGATACGGCAACGAGCTTGCGAGGAGCCTTACCGGCGCACACACAGTCGAGCGCCTCGAGCGACAGGACGGCACCCAAACGCAGCGGATCGCACCCAAAGAGGCCGGCCACGGTGTTATCCACCACGAGCAGCGCATGAGCCTCACGCGCTGCGCGGCCTAACGCGCGCAGATCGGGCACACGCAGACCAAACCCGCCGATAGAATTGACGAACCACCACAGGTGCGGCCCCTCGGCATCAAGCGAGGCATCAAAGCCCTCGGACGCGGCAACAAATACCTCGGCGCACGAATCCCCCACCAGCACAACATCGCGGCCATCAAAGCCACGAGCAAACGCATCGGCAAAGTCATCGGCAAACGCAACCAGGCGGTCACCGGGACGTACAATCCCCAACAGCGACAGCGCCGCCGGCACATGCGAGGCCGCAACAAGACGCGCCTCACGCGCGCCGGCCCTCAAAGCCCAGGCCTCTTCTGGCTGCTCTACGCCCATATGGCGACCTCCCTTTAAAAGCAAAACCCACGATGCGGGTGTTCCCCGCATCGTGGGCAACGGCTGCAGTATAGCGCCTATATGCGACGAATCGCCTAGATGTTGAGCGTGTGATAGGTCACACTCGCACCCGGAGCGTCAACGGTCACGCCATAGGCCTCGGGATAGATGCGCGTCGAAAACACGAGCGCGCCATCGTTCACAAACACCTCGACCGAAGAGGCATCGCCAACAATGCGCACGTTACGAACCTCGTCGACGGGCTCCCAGCGCACGGTACGACCGCAGCCGGCAGAAGTGCGGCCCTCGTCGGTAAATCGCATCTCAAAACGCGTGGGCAGTTCGCCCTCGGCGGGCACAAACGCCAGCTTCAGCTCGCCATCGACGGTTGCGGTAAACGCACCGTCGACACCGTCAACAACAACGTCAAAGCAGGTATCGCCGGCAACCTCCAACGTGCCCGCCCCCACACGCACCGAGGCATAATGGTGCTCAATCTCGCGCGCCGGCTGTTGCAGCACCACGTCGTCGGCACCAGCTGTAAGCTCACGCGGCACCGTCATGCAGTGCTGCCAGCCGCACGTCACGGTGGGGTCGTTGCCATAGGTCGGCTCATCGGGCATGCCCATCCAGCCGATCAGAATGTGGCGACCATCCTCGGACGTAAACTCCTGCGGAGCATAGAAGTCAAAACCGGCGTCCCACAGGCGGAACTCGCCCAGCTCATAGGCTCCGACACCACCGGTAATGTCGCCCGTTACAGGCATGTAGCCAGCAGCGTATACGTTACCGCGGTCCCAACGACCGCCCTCGAGCCCCTGGGGCGAGAACGACAAAAATGCAGCGGTATTGCCATTCGCATCGAGCTCGATATAGCCGGGGCACTCCCACATAAAGCCAAAACGCTCGGGCGTAGACACGCGGCTCTCGAGCTCCCAGCTCAGCATATCGGCCGAGCCATACACCAGGATCTCGCCCACATCGCGTCCGGCACCCTCGCCATGCATGGCGCAAAAACGGCTCTCGACGTGCGGCCCGTCAACTCGACGACGCGCACCCAGCACCATGTGATAACGCCCGTCCGCGTCACGCCACACCTTGGGGTCGCGCACGTGGCAGGTCAAATCCTCGGGATAATCCTCGGAAGCCAGCACCACGCGCTTTTGGCTAAACGTCTGTCCATCGGCGCTCTCGACATACACGGTGTCGGCGCGACGGCCGGAGTTGACATAGTCAAAGACGCCGTCCGCATCGGGGAGCTTAACGTTGCCGGTATAGAGCACGCGAATGCGACCGTCCTCGGCAAGCGCGGAGCCCGAATACACGCCATGGCAATCGAACGGCTCATCGGGCAGCAGCGGCGCGCCAACATACTCCCAGTTCATAAGGTCGCGGCTCGTGGCATGACCCCAGGCCTTAACGCCGCCCTCAACATCAAACGGAGCATATTGAAAATAAGCGTGGAACACGCCGCCCGCCTGGCAAAGACCGTTGGGGTCGTTGAGCCAACCCGCCGGCGGCATAATGTGGAAGTGCTGGCCATACGCGCCATGACCGCACTCAGAGGCGGCGGCGTCAACAGCGGCGACCAGCTTTGCAAGGTCGCGACCGAGTGCATTAGACATATCAAAGTCCTAACGGATCGAAAGTTACAAGGTGCCAAAGATCGGCGCCAGATGCGGGGAACACCCGCGAGCATACAGCCCGCGGGTGTTCCTCAATCAAAAGCTCTTAGGCCTGCTCGGAAGCCTTGGGCTCGTCCTTGTACAGGACAAACGAGACGGCAAAGGAGACCAGCGCGGCAACCGCAAACATGATCGCGTACTGCACGGGCTGGGCCAGGCACAGCAGGATACCGAAGATACCCGTAACACCCGTGCCGGAGGCAGCCAGCGAAGTGAGCGCGCAGACCAGGGCACCGCAACCGCCGCCGATGCAGCCGGCGATGAAGGGCTTAAAGAAGCGCAGGTTCACACCAAAGATGGCAGGCTCGGTAATGCCCATGAAGGCGGACAGGGCCGAAGGAAGCGCCAGACCCTTGATCTTGGCATCGCGGGTCTTAAAGGCAACGGCGAGCGCGGCACCACCCTGGGCGATGTTGGCAGCGCTGGCGATGGGCAGCCAATAGGTCACACCGTACTGAGCGAGCTGGCCCAGATCGATGGCGGTGTACATCTGGTGGATACCGGTAACGACCGTGGGGGCATAGAACAGGCCGACGATAAAGGAACCGATGCCAAAGGGCAGGGTGAGCAGGGCCTGAATCAGACCGAGAATGGCGTTCTCGGCCCACACGAAGATGGGGCCGACGGCAACGAGGGTCACGAGCACGGTCACGAACACCGAGACGAGCGGGGTCACAAAGAGGTCGAACATCTCGGGAACGATCTTGTGCAGGCGCTTCTCGAGGAAGGCCAGAATAGCGCAGGCGATGACGATGGGGATAACGTGGCCTTGATAACCGACCCACTCAAAGCTGTACACACCGGGGATGACGTTGACCATGGTCTGCACGCCCTCGGAGGCAACCGTGTAGGCGCTCTGTAGCGAGGAGTTGATGAACGCACCACCGACAACGGCGCCCAGATACGGGTTGGCGCCAAAGGCCTTAGCGGCGGAGTAACCGATCAGGATCTGCAGAATGCCAAAGGACGTGCCCGAGACCAGGTCGGCAATCTTGTAGATAAAGTTATTGGTGTCGAGCGCGATAAAGCCGTTGGAGGCCATAAAGTTGAGGGAGCTCATAATGCCCAGCAGCAGACCCGAGGCCACGATGGCAGGGATGATGGGGACAAAGACGTCGCCGAGCACCTTAATGGCGCGCATAAAGATGTTCTGCTGCTGCGCCGCGGCCTCCTTGACCTCGGCCTTGGTGGCAGCCTCGACGCCACTGAGCGCGATGAACTCCTCGTAGACCTTATTGACGGTGCCAGTGCCAAAAATAATCTGGAGCTGGCCCTGGGCTTCAAAGACGCCCTTAGTGCCGTCGATATTCTCGAGGGCCTCCTTGTCAACCTTGGCATTATCGGCAATCACCAAGCGCAGACGCGTGGCGCAGTGCGCGGCCGAAACAACGTTGCCGGCGCCACCGATGTTGTCGAGCACCTCTTGGGCTGATTTGCGGTAGTCCATGACTTCCCTTTCCTCCAACGGGTGCATGCGCACCCGACTACCTTTGACACTTACACTGTAATCGTTTTCAGTTTCATATGTCTGCAATCGTTTTCATAGTAGGGTGAACGGTAGGAAAAAGCCGGCGAATGGTAGTTTTACCGCAAAAACAGGGGCCTCAAAGGCAGGCAGACATGCCCAAAGCCTAGACATTCATAAGTTGATGGCCGAGCTTGAGCGACTTTAGACCGCTCTCCCCCTCCACGCCATCGAGCGTGTTGAGCAACATATTGGTCGCCTCGACGCCACTGGTCAGGTAGCCATAATGCACGGTGGGAATGCCGCCCGTCAGCGCGCGCAAAAACGCGTTGTCGCCAAAACCGCTCACGCGGTGTATACCCTCGCCCATGCCGCGAACCTCATCGATGGCACGCAGCGCGCCCGCCGCCATGGTGTCGGTCGCGCACGCGATAAACGAAACATCGGGAGCGACGGAAAGCAGCTCGCGCGCAGCGCGATAGCCCGAGTCAAGCGTAAAGGATCCCTGCCGAATCAGGCTCGGATCAAGCGCCACGCCCGCGGCGTGCAAGCCGGCCTCAAAACCGCGACGGCGGTCATAACCGGCCGCGCGGTCATCCTCGGTAACTCCAATGTAGGCGATCTTGCCGTCCACACGACCCGCAAGCGCATGACCCAGCTCAAAGGCAGCCTCGTAATCGTCGTGATAGACGCAAACCGCGCCCTCAACATTCTGGCCGATCAGCACAATGGGCACGCGGCACGACCCAATCGCCCGACGGTGCTCGTCGGTAACCATGGTCGCCACCAGCACAATACCATCGACCGGGTGGTTTTGGAATAAATCGAGGTATTCGAGCTCGCGATCGGCCGCATTGTCGGTATTGGCAAGCAGCATCTGGTAGCCACGGCGACCGAGCACCTGGCCTATACCGGCGGTAATGCGGCTCACGGATTCCGAGTTAATCTTGGGCACGATGACGCCGATGAGCTTGGTGGAGCCGGTGCGCAGCGCACGAGCCTGACTGGACCGCACGTATCCGGTCAGCTCAATCGCCTGCTTAATGCGCTCGGCCTTGTCCTCCGAGATATATCCACCGTTGAGGTAGCGCGAGACGGCGGCGCTCGAAACGCCGGCTAGCTCGGCCACATCCTTCATCTTTACCACGAGCACCCCTGTCGTTGAAATCGCTTTCACCATGATACTCGTGTGGGCGGTCCGGCGTTTGTTAAAACGCCGGAACAAAATTAGCCGTGATATTCGCCGTTGTACTGGATGAGCGTCAGGTCCTCAACGCCGTCGAGCGCGCGGATGGCGTCGGCATAGGGCATGTCCACACCGTCCGAGAACACCTCGACGGCCATCTCGACTTTGTCGCCGCGCATGGTCTTGGACTTGACGGTGAACTTGGTGCGCCCAAATGCGCGCACAATGTCGTCGCCGGTGGTCTGGCCCGTGTAGTGAATGACAATCATGTACACGCGCGCCTTGTCCTGGTGGCTCGCAAAGCCGGCAATCATCACCACAATCACCACTGCCGTAAGCCCCACGAGTGCGTACATGCCGGCGCCCGCTGTAATGCCCGTGGTAATGGCCCAGAACAGATACAACAGGTCGAGCGGGTCCTTGACCGCCGTACGGTAACGCACGATCGACAAAGCGCCCACCATACCGAGCGAGATGACCACGTTGGTCGAGATAGCGAGCGTCACCATGCAGGTAAGCACGCACATGCCCACGAGCGTCACGGCAAAGCTGCGCGAGTACACCACGCCCGTAAAGAAACGCTTGTACACGTGGTAGATCAAAATGCCCATGACCAGCGCCACGAGCAGCGACAGTCCGATCTTGGCAGGGTCGACCTGACCAAACGCCTCCAGTACGGAGTTCTTAAAAAAGTCCCTGGTGCTCATGACTAAATATCCCCTCGGTTCTCAAAATCCGATTCCCAGTAATTAAATCCGCGCAGGTAAGCGGTCTTTTCGTAACACAGGCAGTACTTGGAGACCGCCGTGAGCTCGGCCGCGCCCGGAGGCACCATATCGCGCACCAGCTGCGGGCAAAACTCCGTAAACTTGACCTCCATCACCAGCTTGCCGGGCTCCAGCACGGGCAGCGCGGGCAGCGTCGTGTTAAAGATATCGAAGCTTCCCACCGCGGCGCGCACGTTCATGTCAAACGTAATGCGCACGGTACCCTCGTCCATCACCCACGGTTCGCGCTCGTAATCCACGATGGTCCGCGGGCGCATCATGTTGCAGATGCACTCGATGTAGAACTCGCGGCAGAGTTGGTGAGGGCTCCTCAGCAAAAAGTCGTAGTCGCCAGCCAGAATCTGCTCAAACTCGCCGCGCGTGAGCGGCGCGTCCTCCTTGTAGATCCAGCTGCCGTACTTCTTTTTGCGCTCGAGCTTAATCACCTTGTCGCTGCCGTTATAGATGCGCACGCGATACTTTTTGCGCATGAGAATACCGGCGTCTTTTTCCTCATAGGCCGAGTTGCAGTAGTCGTCAAAGTACAGGCTGCGAATGGTGTAACCGCCCGCCCGCGCATGCTTATCCAGCTTAAACACCGGCGCCATGCGACAGGCAAGCGCGGCATGCTCGCCCTCGTTAATGAGATATTTGAGCTCGTGGCGGTAACGCTCCTGCGTGGCACGCGCAGGTGGGGCCGCCAAGCGCTCAAGCAGCGCGCTAGCCCTCCTCATACGTGTCCTCCACGACCTTACCGCCGTCCTGCACGTAAAAACACTTCATGCCGTATTGCTTGCCGTCGTCGGTCACGTAGTAATCGAACGCATCCTGAGTATAGCCGTCGGAGTTGGTGGCGCGCACGCGCACAAAGTACTGTCCGGCATCGGGCGCATCGCAGGTCACCTCGGGAAGCAGCACGTCCTCGGCCTTAAAAAGCACGTCGCTTATGGCATAATCACGCGCCAGCTCCACGGTATAGCGAATGTCGCGCGCCTTAAAGTCGTACGACGCGTCCCAGTTAATGCGCAGCTTACCGTTATCGATCTGCGGCACGCCAATGTAGAACGGCATGGGCTTTTTATAGCTCTCGTGAAAGCTCTTATAGTTCTCCTCGATCTCGGAGGGAATCGCCGCGGCGATCTGCTCGTATTGGTCCTTGGTGACAGGCAGATTGTCGATATCGGGCGAAGCAAAGACCAGGGATTCAGTCACCTCGCGATAGTGCTTGATCATCTTGGTCAGGCGCTCCTCGGTCAGATAGGAGCGCAGGTCCTTGACGGCACGGTCGAGTTCGCTGCGGAACGACTTGCTGCGCAACGCACGGTTAAACAGCACATTGCCCCAGTAGTTGCTCACGCCGCGCTCCCAGCTCGCGTAGTCCGAAAACCCGGTAAGAGAAAGCTCCAGCTTACGCAGCATGCCGTCGTTATCCCAATCCAGAAAGTACCAGGTATTTGAGTTGAGAGGGCTGTACAGATAGCAGTTACGGTTCTGCGTATCGCAGTTGCCCGTCAGGATCTGAAACGCCAGCCAATAGACCAGATTCTCGGTATCAAAGTAGGTATCGAGCACATCATCGATCTTTTGCGATTCATCGTTGAGCGCATCGAGCATCTCGATGAGCTTGGTGTGGTCCGAATCGCCCTTAATCTCGAGCATGCCCTCAAAGTTTGCCTGGTTGTAGTCGGGATCATCGGCAAGCTTAATGGTGTCCTCGTAGCGATGGAAATCAAAGCTGTTCACCTTGTACAGGTGCCCGCTCTTATCCAGGCCATGTGCCTTAAGCGCCGTCTTGTTGAGCTGCTCCACCTGCGTAAACAGGCCGTAGTCCTCAAAGGTGTCGTTGGACTTTTCGGTCTGGTCGCACACCCACAGATGCACAAACTGCGTGCGCAGGCCCATCATCTGGGGAATCCCGCGGATAAGGTCGTAGGCCATCTTGTTGCGAAAACGCATACCCTCGCCCATGTGCTTGTTGAGCGCAATCGCGCGCTGTTGGCGCCAGGTACCCTTGCCCTTTTTGAGCTCCACCTTGTAATTCTTCTGCGAGTTCATGCTTGATGTCTGACCGCGCACCTGCACGGTAGCATTGGGCGCTTCCTCGCCATAGCCAACCTCGCCGGCCACCGGGCCGTCTTCGTCGCCCGGCTGCAGCAGGCCCACAACCTGATAGCGCGTCACGCCCATGTCGGCATAGTCATACACCGAGTACGTGTTGATCTCGGCCCAGCTGTGGTCGGTGTTCTCGGAGCTGTTGCCGCGTGAGACCGTCAGGTACATGGTCACAATGCCCGAGTCGTCGTAGACCTCGTAGAGCTCGTCCTTGTCGCGCAGGTGCTTGGACTGGTCGGAGGCCTCGGTCTTTTTAATCTTGTCCTGCTTTTTGACCTTTTTGGTCGAGGAGTCTTCCTGCACCGAGCAGCCCGAAAGCAACAGCGCACCGGCAGCCGCCTCAAGCAGGCGACGGCGAGACATCATCCTATCGGTCATCAGAACCTCCCCAATGCTTGCGATACACGTGAACTACTGCGCGCTCAAACGCGCCATATGGCTCACCCTTATGGCGACCTTCCTCATAGCGCTGCTCGGCACGGTCGAGCAAGCGGCCCAGCTGTGTAAAGCGACCCGTTTTGTCGGTCGCCACAATGGGCTGCTGGCTCAGGATACGATACGGCAAGTTGGCGGTATAGGTATCGAGCCGCAGAAGCGCCACGATAAAAAACACCGCTGCACCCAACAAAAAGCCAAAGCCGTAAAACTGCTGCGGCAAAAGCAACGACACGGCAGTCGCCAGCCCGGCCACACCGGCAAACAGCCCCGATGCCATCACGGCCCCCTTGTAGTCGGTAAAGTACAGCAGGATGAGCATCACCGTATTGCCCACGGCATACAGGCCATAGCCCACGCACAGCGTGCGAAAATACCCGTGCATAAGGTTGTTAAAGCCCAACGGTAAGGCCGACAGCACCGTGGTCTCGAGCGAGATGACCGCCGCGGTCACAAACAACTGTTTGAGCGCGCAAAAGCGCAGTTCGCTGTTGAGCGTGGAGAGCATCCCCTCCTCTGCCACCACGATGTCGCCCACCACGCCGCCGTCGTTGAACAGACTGTAGTAGTCGCGGTAGCGTGGATAGAAGTTGACCTCGACCGAGACCACAAAGTTGACGGTCGTGACCAGGATCGTCAAAAACGCGATCAGCGCCGGCACATCGTAGTAGGGCGCACCATAAAACAAGCCCTTGACCTGAACGCCAATGGGACCAGCCCAAATAATCACCAGGTGCGCAAAGAGTCCCAGATTGGTTAACAGGCCCGTGAGCGCCAGCGGCATAAACTGATCGAGCCACTGCAAAAAGGGCCAGGGACTGCGGTCACTCTGCGGAAAATACCGGTACAGCAGTACCACGTCCCAGACGAGCATGACGCCGTAGCCCAGGGCAATTGACGCCAACAGGCCCTCGACCGGCGGCAGTCCCAGCGCCAGCGCGGCCAGGGCGCACAGGCACGTCACGCCAATGGCGGCCGCAAAGCTGCACAGGATGCCGCGGTAATCCTTGATGGCCGTGAGGTAACTCATGCCGTTCCAGTTGACGATCATAATGTTGAACAGCCACAGGCACAGCAGCCCCTGCAGCAGCGTAGCGCCCGAGAACAGCAAAAAGACGCCGTAGAGCACCGTGCCCGCAACGAGCATGATGGCGTTGGAGCCCCAAAACGAAGGCAGGATCTCATCCTCGCGCTCGGCAAACAACATATCAGCCAAAAAGCGCGTGACCGGCATGGAGAAAAAACTCGTGAGCAAAAGCGAGGCCAGCAGTGTGTAGGTCACCATGCACACCAGCAGATCCTGGTTGGCACGGCCCACACCCCACAGACCGCACAGTACCAAGATACCCACCTGCAGCAGCACACCCAGCAGCATGGGGCCCGTGCATACGATGCCGGCGTAGCCGTAAGCGCGCATCGTGGCAAACAGGCCCTTGCGCCTAAACAGACGCTTGAGCTCAAAACCAATTCCGGCCACCGGCTACTCCCCCTCTCTGGGCAGGTTAAACGCTTGCGCCGTCTCGTCGTACAGCGCGCGATAGTTGGCGAGCATCTGCTCGTGCAAGAAGTACGTGGCAACGCGACGCTGGCCGCGCTCCCCCATTTCAATGCGACGAGCGCGGCTTGTGCACATGCGTTCCATGGCATCGGCCAAGCCCTTGCGATACATAGGCGGCGTCACAAAACCCGCCACGCCAAAGTCGTCGCCCGTGGCGCCTTCGAGAAGCTCGCGACAGCAGCCCACCTCGGTCGTCACGCAGGGACGGCGCGCTGCAAGCGACTCCAGCACGCTGAGCGGCTGGCCCTCAGAGATGCTCGTCAAAATGGTAAAGTCGAGCTTTTCCATGTACTCGACCACGTTGACGCGGCCGGTAAAGATCAGGTCGCGCACGCCCAGGGTTTCGACCAGCGCGTGGCACTCGGCGCCGTACTCCTCGTCGTCCACGCCGCCCATGATGTACAGGCGCACCTTGGGCAGGCGCTCGTGCAGCTCAAAGAAGGCATAAATCATGGTCTTGACATCCTTGATGGGCGCCAGGCGCACCACCGCGCCAATGTCCACCCAGCCGTCATCGGTCTTTAAGGGAATATCCTTAAAGCGATCGAACTGGATGCCGTTGGGGATGACCAGGCATTTGTCCGCATCACAGCCCATATCAATCTGCGTCTTGCGGGCGTTATGGAACAAACTCGTCACGCGGAAGGCGCGGCGGTAGATCTCCTCCGAAAGCAGATAGAAAAAGCGAATCCAGCGGTCCATAAACGACGGCACCACCCAGTCGGCGCGAATGATCTCTTCCTCGCGCTCGCGGGTATAGATGCCATGCTCGGTCAGCAGCACCGGCGCATGGGAAACGCTTGAGCCCAGGCAGGCGAGCAGGCCACCGTAGCCGGTCGAGATGGCATGGTACACATCGGCCACCGGCACCTCGCTGCCCAACAGGTAGAGCACGGGTAGCAACATGGAGCGCATGGTGTGGAATGCATCGGCAAAGGGCGTGTAGGGATACTCGGCCAGGCACACGTCGCGGAAGATGTCCATAAACGTGCGGCTCTGCAAAAACGAGAGCGGATGCACGCGACGGCGCTGGAAAATGTCGAACAGCACGTCCCAATCCGGATTGGAGAGCGACACCAGGCGGCGTAGTGCCTCGCGCTCACGGTCGTTAAAACTGGCTTCGTGCTGCTCGCCCGAAAGCCGCAGGGCATCGTCCAGGAACACCTCGTGCACCTCGACCACGTTGCTGGGCAGCTCGTAGACAAATTTGCCGCGGTCGGCAGCATGCGCGCCAATCACCCACAGCACGAACTCGTGCTCGGGCATGGCCTGGATATAGCCATGCATCCAGGTAGATACGCCGCCGTGCACATAGGGGTAGCAACCCTCGAGTACCAAGCAGATTCTCATCTGTCGCCACCCTCCTTGCGCTCGATCGTCAGGGTCTTATCATTTGCCTTGAGCAGATACAGATTGCCCGTAAGGTGCGTCAGTTCGCCACCCGTCACCGCACCTGGCTCGCCATTATTGGCGCGGAACATGAGCCACGCCTCGTCGTGGAAATTGCCCAGACTGAGCGTCCAGGCATCCGCGCTGGTATCCATGCCCACCGTCACCGACGAAAAGCGCTGGATGGCGCCCGAGCATTCCGAGCCGGTCTGGCGACGCAGGTCGGGCGCAAACTTGGTAAGCCAGTCCAGGTAGTCGGTCAGGCCGCCCTTGTAGACCTCCCAGCCCTCCGTAGCGCCGCGATCGGGATCGAGCAGGTCGTCCGGGTGCATAAAGTGCGTGCTTACGTAGTGCATGTTGAGCTCGGATACGGCAGCCAGGCGCATATAGGAATCGCCGACCATGCCGCCCGAGACAATGCGCGGCTGCTCCACGATGCCATCACTCGCCACGCCAAACTCCTGCACGTACGGAAGATCGGTGCCGTCCTCAAAATACGTACTGGCGATGGTCTTAATGCGCGGAACATCGGTGCCGATAATCTTTCGCGCGCGGGCCGAAAGGATATTCGACGGCGGCACGTAGACCGAACCGTGCGCGTTGGGCAGCACCTCGTCCTGAAAGGCGATAAGCTCGTTGAGCGATGCGACAAGCGTTTCCTTGTTCTCCCACGTCTTGTAGTCGTACAGCGTGCCATAGTCGGTGTCCCAGAGCGCCAGCGGCTGATGGTTGTAGCCGTGAAAGCCCAGCTCTCCGCCCATCTGCAGCAGCATGCCGCCAAAGTAGCGGAACTGCGTGGTATCGGCCTGACGAGCAGGCTCGGTCTGGTTGACCGCGTCCTCATAGTTTTCGATCATCACGCCGGTATAGCGAATGCCGTATTTTTGCGCGAGCTTTTGTAGATCAGGCCACCAGACTTTGGCATAAAAGTCGGCGATGGAAAGGCCGTAGTCACGCTTGATATAAGTACCATCGCCCGAGGGCACGGGACTAGGAAAATCGTCCAAATAGAACACGGCGCTGTTGATGACCGGATAGGCCGTGGCATCACCCAGCAAGCTTATGGCCGAAGCATAGAACCCACGCATGACCTTGTCGTAAATGCCAATGTTGCACACCACGGTGTGACCACTGCCGCAATCGTTAGACCAAATGAGCGGCGTGCCCGCGTCACCGGTCTTTGCCCATACGTGGGCCGTTTCGCGCAATGAAACCGAGAGCGAAGAATCGAAGGGATCCGAAAGCTCGTAGCGCTCTCCCCCGCCCAGCATAAAGTCCTCACTCGGAACGATACTTTCGGCTTTCGCATAGTCATATCCGGCCGATTCGATCCCAAGCTTGGAAGCAATAGCCTGCAGGTAGTTCGAGTTATCTGGCGTCATGCCCAGCATAAGTGAGCCGCCCGCACTCACCCAACTCATCAGATCGGTCAGATGCGTACCCAGTCCGTCAAGCGAGGGCATAAGCACAATCACGCGATCAAACGACGTGAGCGATGGGATCGCGTCCGCACCGTCGGTGGCAATATCAACATCGCGATGGGCGATCTTCATGTCCAGCAAAATCTGGTCGAACTGGTCTTTAACGTCCTCGACGCCAGCTTGATCGGAATCGGTAATGACCAGGCACGTGGGCTTTTGGCCAAAGATTGCCGAGGAGGCCGGCACCGCATCGTTGGCGGCAAGCATCCCCAGCTTATGCTGGCCCGCACTATACTGCACGCCGGCACGCTCCACCAGCAGCACGGCGGCCATGACAATAAAGACCGCCCACACCACGAGGAGTCCCATCCAACGAAAGCGGCCTGCACGGTCGCGGATATGTTGCGCCACGCTCATCTGGCCTCCTCCCCGTCGCGCCAAAACGCCATCTTTTCGCGGTTGTCGGCGCTCAAATACACATGTTGCTTGTCAATCGCATCGATCACACGGTGAACCTCGTCACCGTCGCGGCGCATCACGGCCAGGCGCAGGCAAAGCATCCAAACCTCCTGCTCCTCGGGCACGTCGAGCACCAGCTGGTCGATCACGGCCTGCGCCTCGTCGATCTGTCCGACATCGGCCAGCGCCGTCGCATATCGAATGCGCAGCTCAAAGGTGTCCTCGCGCTCGCAGCGACGCGCAAGCAGGCGCGTGTACTGTTGGCGCTGAATCTGAGCCACGCGCCCCTCGGCCAAGCCCGAGCCCAAATATTCACCAAGAAAATCGCAGTATTCGTTGAGGTTTTGCGCGCTCGGGTCCGTCTTAAAGGCATGCTCCAGCTGCTGCAGTTTAAGGTCGGACTCCTTGGAGATCTGCGCCACCGCCGTCGCGGCATAGTGCGCCACCTCAACGTCGTCGTTAAGCTTAGCCGCCTGCAGCTGCGCCAGGTACGCGTCGGGCTCCTCGGTGAGCATGGAGAGCATTAGGCGGCGCCGGTATGCCGGGTCGTTGACGATGAGCGCCTCCTCGAGCGGCACTACGCCTGCATCGTCCTCACCACTCGGTACCGACATACTGCGATGCAGGTCGTCGTTGAAGCACAGCGACTCCAGCGCAGACTCTTTCAGCCCCTCGCCAAACACCGCGCTGCGGACCGATAGCAGAACCACCAGCAACGGGCCCCACAGCGGCACCAGCACTATCACAGCCAGCATGTGCCCGCGCACCGGCAGCAGGCCCAGCTTCATGAGCGTCCACAGCATCAGGCAAACCAGCGCATGAATCAGCAGCAAGACGGCAGCAACGACAAGCGAGATCAAGCGGCACCCCCCTCACCGTCACCGGTGTAAGAGATGTGCTGCAGCAGCGCCACGATGTCCTCGCCGTCGACGGGCTCCACCGCAATCTGCTTTGCGCTCAGGCGCTCGCGGATAATGGGCAGATCGCACGCCTTTGCCTGGCGCATAAGCAGGTAGAGCACGTCGCCGTCGACCAAGCCCGCCGCGTCGCTCTCGCGGATTGCCGACCCAATTGCGCCCACCAGCTCGCCGACAGGCTCCACGCCCGGTACCACGCGCAGGAGCAAAAAACTCCCCATCTTGCTATCTGCCAGCGCTTGCTCCGCCGCGAGCTCTTGGCCAAAGGCAGCCTGCTTGAGCACGCAAGTGCCGCCAACGCAGCGTTTATCCTGCGCCACCGCCTCATAGCCAAAGGCACGGCCCAGCGCGCTTTCGACCAGCCCGCACAAGATGCGGAACAGGTTTTGATAATAGAGGGTCATTTGGTTTTCGGCCGCACTACGCACAAAGATCAACACGGCGGGTGCCCCGTCGCGCTCGATCGTGTATCCAAACATGGGAAGCCCCGGCGTCAGCTCGCGGTTCACCCACAGGTTCGAACGGCCCCCGTCACCCAAAAGAGGTGCAAGCTGCTTAAGCGTGAGCGAGCGTGCGGCATCTTCGGCAATCGCGGGACTTGCTGCCACCAGGCGTGCAAATGCCCCGCCCGAAACATGGTAGATCGCCACCGAATCGTTCTCGAGGATCTCGCCCAAAAGCTCGCAGCACTTGCGATAGATGTCGCGTGGGTTGAATACGTCGAGCTCCTGCGTCACGGCAAAGATCTTGCCAAAGCTGTCGTGGCGACCCACGATCTGGCGCCTGTACGCGCGCTTGTCCTCGATCGCGTCGTGGTAGAGCTGCGTAAGGAACGTATTGCGGTTGCGCACGAGCTCGTTTTGATCGCGCTCCGCCCTAATGGCTTCGCTGTTGCGCAGCTGCACATAGCCGCACACGGCACCCACAACAAAGTACGCAATAAACGGCAGCCAGTTAGACGGCTCGTAAAAGAGACCCTGGAAGGTATAGCCATACTGGGTAAAGTAGCTCGCGGCCAAACCCACCGACGCCAGCAGCGCCGCAACCAGGCCAAAATCGAGCCCATACAGCGTGCCGATCAGTACCACGTACAGCAGGCGGTAGTCGAGCACGTTAAGCTGGGCCGATTGGGAGAACAGATGCTCCAGCACCTCGAACAGGACCCAGGCGGCTGCCGTCTCCAGGCATTTAATAGGCAGCGTGCGCATCTGGATGCGGTCGATGGCGGCGCGCAAGGGGTTGACCTTCTTTGCACGGCCAGCATCCCAACGCGCTTGAATGGTCGAAAGATCGCGCACCAAGTCGTAGCGCTGAAACCAGCCATAGCGCACGCGAGCGACGCCGCTGGCGGGCAGGGTGTAGCCGGCGGAATCGCCATAGGCAACGGCAAGGCCGGGGAACAACGCCTTGAGGGCGTCCCCCACCTCACCCGCCGTGTGATGGAAGGCATCGGCAGCGTCGAGCGTCTCAAAAGAGGCATCCCAGCTATCAAAGATGCGGCGAATCAGCACCGCGAGTTCCTCGGCGCACAGCAGGGGAAACGCCGCATCCTCCGCGCCCTGCAGAGCAACCGATCCAGTTGAGCACGCGTCGAACAGCGGCACCAAAAACGGGTCCTCCAGCGCGGCAGACGCGGTATACAGGAAGGGCACGCGCAGGATCTTGGTCTGAACGCCCTCGCGAGCAGCGTAGTAGCGGCACAGGTCGTTGGCTGCGCGCGCGATAATGCCCTTGCCCGTTCGCCCCGCGGCATCGGCGGCACCCTCGGCACCTGCGGGCCCTGCTATATACAACAGCTGGATCCGGCGACCCATGCACGCGCGAAAGACCGAACGCAGTAGCTCGATATCGCCCACGCTATCGATATGCGGGGTAAGGTAATTAGAAAGGTAGACCACGCGGTCGAACTCGTAGGCCTGATCCAGGTGTTGCAGAAGCTCTTTCCACGAGGAATGGGGCGACGACTCGTCGCGGTACGCGTCCTGCGCGGCTACGACCTGCACATGGTCCCCGGGGAACGCCTTGGCACAAAAGTCATCGTCAACATATGCGGTGTTGCCAACAACCAGCACCTCCATGGCGCACCCCTCCCCTTAATTCCACATTTGTCATAGTCAAACATGCGTATTGTACGCTGTCAACGCGAGCCAAGGCGCCTTTAAGGCTGTTTTAAGAACTTTTTTAGGGGATGTGGGGACATCGAGAGTGTTAAATGAGCGCCCAATCCGAAAGTATGCGGCAAATTCTTGACATGCCGACCACGCCGTATAGCGACAACGCTTCTACCTGCGGTTTCTTTTCATGAAATGGGCAATGTGCTCAAGGGTTCCGAAATTTGCCGCATACTTCCGTCGAGCAATTCCGGAAGTGCGGTGAAAAACCGAGACCTGTCGACCAGACCCCTGTTTTAACCTTCCGCGACCTGCGGTTTTGTTGGTAAAAATCGGTGTGTGCTCGGCAAGTTTCGATTTATCCCCGCACTTCCGGAGATAAATGGCGAAGGGGACTCTTTAGAACAAACGAATACCCAAACCCCTCTTAATCGCCTTGTTCATAACGTCATTTAGTCGCTTAGGCCAATTCGCAATAAAAAAAAGGCAGGTGCAGCATGCGCAAAATGAATCATTGTTCAGACGTTCAATCTCATTGAGCAGAAGTTCAGAATGATTGATGCCCGCCACGGTCGCAGCTAAGTCAGCCAGAGACTCGTTTGCAATTGGCATCATCTGCTCATTAGTTAACCAAAGCGACCTCAGGGCATGGACGGCAATAATGCAGGCAAATGTAAAACCATCAATACGCCCAATATCCGCAAGCGAATCTCCCCTCCTGGCAACCCAGTCCTTGTAAGACCGCTGGCCAAAAATCACATCTGAAGGAACAAGGGCGTCATCCAGAGAGAGACACTTCAAGGGATCAAAATCACGATATGCTTCAAGCGATGGATAGCTCAGATATAGCTGACCCATATCAGTGCTATCGCAGTAATAGTCTTGCATTAGCTCAAGCCGCTTAAAATCGAGCCGATTGTCCTGAGGATCTAAGTCAAATATGAGCAAGGTGTCTGTAAAACTGGATTCGAGAAGCTGAGCCGCATCATCTTTATCCGAAAGAAGCTCAGCGACAAAGGGCTTAAGATCAATTGACTCGAAATCGCAACCGTATTCTTGAAAGAGCTTATCAAGAAAGTCATGAACATTGATCTCGACAGGAACAATTTGATGATCATCCGCGAGGCTAAAAGATTCAAATAAACACCCCATCAGCTGAGGCTCGCGTTTAGCGCCTTCAACAATGAGCAGGACGTTCTTTTCAGACGCACCGTTCATGGCTACTCAAACTCTCCAGCTCGGAGGAGCTTCTCAATATTGTTGCCGAGCCTCAACTCACGATCGGTGGAATCGGCCAAGGTTCGAATACCCTCTTTTGCAGAAATTTGATAAACGCAGTCGGGCCTCATTACGCCATTCTTAACAAGCGAAGTGTTGTGGGTGGAGCACAATATCTGACAAGATGTCTTGGAAGCAAAGAGCTTCAAAAGGCTCTCAGCCATCTCAAAGTGGCAAAAAGCGTCAAACTCGTCTATAAACAAAAAGCTGGCAGACTCGTTTAGCTCAAGCTCAGAGAACACCTTAACCAGAGTTCTTGTACCGCTAGAACACGCCTCGACAAACGGGATGCATCGCATGGGATGATTGAAATATAGAACAGGCGAGCCGTCGGACTCTTTAATAACGATCAGGGACTCATCGACTCCAAAATTGCGAATAAATGATTCAAATTCCGCAACTTTGTTCTCGCGTATGATTTTGTTGACTACCCTTTTTGTTTCAACCCCTTTTAATCGAAAGTTGTCCGTGCGAATCAGCCTCATGCGCGAGACAAACCGGCGTAATTCAGCCAAGGCACCTAAAACATTAGTTGGAAGACTGCTCGTTATATAAGAAAGAAGGCTCAACGAAGCATCGAAGAATTCAAAATTAAAGCCAGCTGCACCGATTCGTTCAAGGTGGTTCTCTTCGAAAACGCCGCGTGCATTATTGAAATCGAAAATTCGTTCCCCATCAATCGATAGGGTCTCGTGAAGCCAAGTAGTCGGAGAAGTCTTCTCATAGCAATAATTGATTTCGCGACCGTCAAATTCAAAGACATAGGTGAACTGTGCCGTACCTCGCCCGCAATCAGCATTCAAAAACAGACGATCATCCTGGTCAGAATTATCGAATGCCTTTGGAAAGCCGAGCGTAATGTCGAATAAAGCTGAACCGAAATTCGATTTACCAGACGCATTTCTGCCGATCAAAAGTGCGGTTTTCACGGTTCCGTTTTTAACGTTATTTTCTGCAAACTGGTAATCACGAGAAGCTGCAAAATTTAATGTAATCGGAGTCGGAAAATTCCTATAGCCATCAACAGTAAAACGCTTAAGCATGAGAGTCTCCTATCTCTTGCCGTAATTATATTACGGCAAGAGATAGGAGACCTGCATCAATTACGTAACTACGGGAAAAGTCATGTAACCAAAGCCCATCCGAACCATGAAAACCTACTGCGAGAGCCGCTCAAACCTGAAGTATGCGGCAAATTCCAGATATGCCGACCGCACTAGATAGTGATAACGCTTCTACCTGCGGTTTCTTTACATGAAAAGGACAGTGCGCTCGTTGGTTCCGGAATTTGCCGCGCACTTCCGTCGGGCGCTTCCGGAAGTGCGGTGAAAAACCGAGACCTGTCGACCAGACCCCGGTTTTGGGCATCCGCGACCTGCGGTTTTGTTGGTAAAAATCCGAGTGTGCTCGGCGAGTTTCGATTATCCCCGCACTTCCGAAAAACGCGATAAAAACCCGCTACCCTAAAGCGAACACGCAACAACATCCAGTTGTCGCGGAAACGTCAAAGGGCCGTTGCCGGAAAACCGAACAACGACCCCTCTTGGTCATCGCCTCACGTAGAGTGCACGACGACTGTATCACTGAGAACATCTTACCGTGACTTCCAGCGACCACGACTGCGCGCCATCGGCTCTTCACCCGCATTCACGGTAAACCTCGATAGAAAACCCGGAATTCTAGGAGATGCGCCCTCTATTCTGCGAACTGATACTTGACCTTGAGGCTATTCAACTGGCTATATGGCAGATACCCATCTTTTTGCAAACGGCCCACAACAATTCCTGGGGCAATTCCTATCTCATTAGAAAAAGACATCACGGAACTACACGTCTTGTTTCCAACAGCGAGCTGAGCATATGACTCTGGAGGAATCAACGTATCACGCGCGAAAGCATCCGCCGCGCGCTCCTCCTCTTCTGTAGTCCCAGTGGTCCGTCCAATGTGCCCTTTAATAACATGCGCCAATTCATGAAAAAGACTGAACCAGAACTTATCGGCATCGGCCCCGCGCAGCGTAAGCGCGAGCACAATCTTTGATCCGTCATAGAACGTCGCACCATTGAGAAACGTGTGTTCAAGATGAGGCAAAAAGACCGTCGCGACCCCACATTCAGCCAACATAGACACAAGAAGCGGCTGAAAATCTGCAGGATCCATAGACGTAAGATCTCTGAGTTTGGAAATACACTCCTCAAGCTTACCAACATTGATCTTACCGGTCGTTATACCTCGCGCATCAATCTTGGCCTTCTGAGCCCAAGCCAAAAGTGCATATTCGGATTCAGCGGTTTCCTTCTGGCGACGATAAGCGATTCCCGGAGCAAGTCGGTCTTCATTCAGCAGCGTAAGTCTAACAACCTCAAAGAATTTTCTAAGCTCGACCACTTTAACAGCCACGGAGCGCGTCGGCTCGACCCATCCCAGTTTGGCCATTTGTGCATAAGGAAACTTCCTGGCAATCAGCTTATCCTCTTCGATAGAATTTTCGTCCTCGACCTGCAGCAACTTCTCACGATAACGCGCCTCAAGATTCATCCAAAATGCCGAGGGAACGCCCAGCACCATCTCAAGCCTATGCGCGGTATTTGGAGTAAGTTCAACTTGTCCATTTATAAGCTGGCTTATGAACTTCTCGGAGTAATCCATGCGCCTAGCAAACTCGCGCTGGCTCATACCGCGATACTCAAGCTGCTCCTTTATAGTAGCTCCCGGTGGTGTTGCGATATAAGTCTTGCTCCTTGCCATGCCTTCTCACCTCTTAAGCATTCTCCTGTTTACAAATCTCATGCTAGTGGTAGTCAACGATTTCTTGAATTTCCGCTATCTGAATCTCATCCCTAATGACTTCAAATACCAATCGCAGAGGATGTACCAAGTCCATTGCAAATTGCCCTTTACGGTCACCAACGAGCTGGTGGCATCGCCCGATTCCATACTGGACGAGTGTTTCAACGGAATCTGCGGCACCGATCTCGTCGACGCGTTGATGAATAAGACCCGCAGTTCGATTACCGTACTTCTTAATAGCGTCGGAGGCGTTCGTACAGATCTTCTCGATTTGTCGGTTCCTGTAATTGACCTGCATGACCACCTCCTATCATAGTTTTACCTCTGCGGTAAAACTATGATAGCAACTATATAGGACAAGAACAATATCGGCAGGAAAAGCCGGTGTTAGCGCCGGGCGATTTTAGCCGCTAATAGTCAAACGATTTTGACCAATC
>UQRW01000001.1 GCA_900543515.1 uncultured Collinsella sp. | reverse complement strand
GGCCGAGGGCGGTGATGCCCTGGCCACGCTCGGGTTCTATAACGGTCCGCGTCCTAGCGATCGGCGAGCGGCTTGTACTCCAGCGGCTCGATAACCGGGCGATACGCGGGACGGATGATGCGGTGCGCGCAGAAGAGCTCTTCCATGCGGTGCGCCGACCAGCCTGCCATGCGGGCGACGGCGAACAGCGGCGTAAAGAGCGTCTCGGGTACGCCGAGCATCTTGTAGATAAAGCCCGTGTACAGGTCAATATTGGCGCAGATGGGCTTGGTCATGCCATGGTCGCGCATGACCTGGGGCGCCAGGCGCTCGATGCGCTCGATGAGTGCGAACTCTTCGCCCAAGTCCTTCTTGGCTGCCAGTGAGCGCGCGTAACGGCGGCAGACCTCGGCGCGCGGGTCGCTGAGCGTATAGACGGCGTGGCCCATGCCGTAGATGAGGCCGGTGCCGTCGAAGGCCTGCTTGTCGAGGATCTTGCCCAGGTAGGCCGCGACCTCGTCCTCGTCCTCCCAGTTGGAAACATGCGCGCGGATGTCCTCGTGCATAGACACGACCTTGGCATTGGCACCGCCGTGGCGCGGGCCCTTGAGCGAGCCGATAGCCGCGGCGTAGGCGGAATACGGGTCGGTGGCCGAAGACGACAGCACACGGCAAGCGAAGGTGGAGTTGTTGCCGCCGCCGTGCTCGGCATGCAGCATGAGCATCACGTCGAGCAGCATCGCCTCATCGCGGGTGAACGCCATGCCGCCGCGCAGGACCTGCAGAATGGTCTCGGCGGTGGAGAGGCCGGGCGTGGGGTGCGGCACGTGAACCTCGGAGCCGCGAAGCTTGGCAATCGAGGCCATGTGGGCGAAGGCGGCGATGCGCGGGAGACGTGCGAGCATGGAAATGGCGACGTCGATTTCGTGCTCGGGCGTGATCACGTCTGGTTCGGCATCGAAGGCGTAGAGCAGCAGCACGGCGCGCTGGAGCACGTTCATGATGCTCGACGACACCGTGGTCATAGGGAACTCTTTGACGTACTCGTCGCTCAGATGTCTAAAGGCGCCCAGGCGCTCGCAAAAGCCGTCGAGCTCTTCCTTGTTGGGCAGCGAACCCGTGATAAGCAGATAGGCGACTTCCTCGTAGCCGTAGCGATTCTCGGCCTGGGCATTGTTGACCAGATCCTCGATGCTGTAGCCGCGAAGCGTGAGCTTGCCCTGATCGGGCACGACCTTTCCGTCGACCTTGTTGTAGCCGTGCACATCCGAGATGCGAGTGAGGCCCGCGACCACGCCCGAGCCGTCGGCATTGCGCAGGCCGCGCTTGACATTGTGCTCAACAAACAGGCCCTCGTCATAAGGGTCGGTCGGCAGGCCGTGGTAGAGGCTTTCGCTCTCAGGCGAAATCTGGCGGCTTGCTTCGTAATCCAGAACCAGGCGGCTCAAGTGGTCATCGAAGCGGTAATAGATTTTCTTGGCATCGTAGGCCATGCGCGCTCCTCTCCGGTCCGCTTGGGGGCCGCGCGCTTGGACGATATGACGTCAAGCTGCCCCGAGCGGCTTGCTCGCTACAGGCGGTACATAAAGTTGAAGACGTCCTCGCGCTGGATGGACACGTTGACGCCCGAAAGCTCGCCGGCCTCGGCCAGCGCCTTCTGCAGCTCGGCGAAGTCGAGCTTGGACTCGGCGGTATCGGCCAGCATGGTCATGGTGAAGATGTCCTCGATAATGGACTGCGTGATGTCGCGGATGTCGACGTTGGCCTCGCCCAGAACGCGGGTGACGCCGGCGACGATGCCGGGGCGGTTCTTGCCAAGGACGGTGATGACGATACGGGAGGACGAGATCTCGGCCATGGGAAACCCTTTCGCGTGATTGCGGCGCGCGCGGGGCGCTCCGCTACGGTACAGTGTTCATCATTGTACCTGTCTGGCGCCAAAAGGGGTGTGCTTGCTGCGGCGTTACACGTCTGCAACATGGATGAAGGTTCGATGGGGTGCGTGCTCGCTGAGGTTGGGCATATCGCATTGCACAAAGACCGTGAACCTTTTGTGAGACGTGCGGTGCCGTGGTAACATAACCAAGTTTGTTGTCTTGGTCGGAAACCAAGACGCCTTATGCGCTGATCGGTAACCAGCGCCTGACTAATAAGGAGTCCTACCATGAAGCAGGGTATCCATCCCCAGTATGTCGAGTGCACGGTGACGTGCTCCTGCGGCAACACCTTCAAGACGCACGCTACCGTGTCCGAGATGAAGGTCGAGCTTTGCAACGAGTGCCACCCGTTCTACACCGGCCAGCAGAAGTTCGTCGACACCGGTGGACGCGTCCAGCGCTTCGCCGACAAGTTCGGTGGCGCCGCTGCCGCCCAGCTCAAGAAGGCTGAGGAGGCCAAGGCTGCCAAGGCCGCCAAGGCTGCTGAGGCCGAGGCCGCTCGCAAGGCCGCCGCTGAGGCTAAGGCTGCCGAGAAGGCTAAGCGTGCTGCTAAGTTCGCCGAGGAGGCTGCCAAGCAGGCCGCCGAGGCTCCCGCAGAGGCTCCCGTCGAGGAGGCCGCTGCTGAGGCCGAGACCACCGAGGCTGCTGAGTAAATAGCTCGCCGCGGAATCGCTCGCATTCATGGCATAAGGGCCGTGCATCCGTTTGGGTGCGCGGCCCTTTTCTTTTTATTGGTGCAAACGAACCTGTCTCCATGGCACCAGATTGGTACGAAGGGGACGGATTGGTTTGCGCCAAATGGCAGAGAGGCAGCGTTTTCCCAGATAAAACCTGCCAAAATAAACCTGTCCCTTTTTGGCAGGTTGGTCGTAGTTATTACGTGGCGGTCGAGGTCGACCGTATAGGCCGCGCCTTGTTTGGCTAAAGTACATTTATCTGTGTTTAACTCGCCCGCAGCTGCACGGCGTGGGCGATGGCCAAAAAGGAAAACCACATGGGATTCATGTCAAAGCTGCTGTCCTTTGGATCCGATAAGGACCTTAAGCGCTACTACAAGATCGTTGACCAGATCAACGGTCTTGAGCCCCAGTTTGAGAAGATGACCGAGGAAGAGCTCCGCGCCCAGACCGATAAGTTCCGCGAGCGTTACGCCAACGGCGAGTCGCTCGACGACATGCTCCCCGAGGCTTTCGCCACCGTGCGTGAGGCTTCCAAGCGCATCACGGGCATGCGTCACTTTGACGTACAGCTCATCGGCGCCATGGCGCTGCACGAGGGGCATATCGCCGAGATGAAGACCGGCGAAGGCAAGACCCTGGTCTCCACGCTGGCCGGCTACCTCAACGCTATTGCCGGCAAGGGCGTACACGTCGTTACCGTCAACGATTACCTGGCAAAGCGCGACTCCGAGTGGATGGGCCGCATCTACAAGTACCTGGGAATGACCGTCGGTCTGCTCCAGAACAACATGCCGCTCGAGCTTAAGCGCCCGGCCTACCAGGCCGATGTCACCTATGGCACCAACTCCGAGTTCGGTTTCGATTACCTGCGCGACAACATGGTCACCCGCCCCGAGCAGCGCGTGCAGCGCGGTCACCATTACGCCATCGTCGACGAGGTCGACTCCATCTTGATCGATGAGGCCAGAACGCCGCTCATCATCTCGGGTGCCGGCACCAAGTCCGCCAGCACCTACAAGGACTTCGCGCGTGCCGTGCGCGGCCTTGAGCGCGGTGAGGACGTGTCGCACGACATGCTCACCGCCACCGAGGACGTCGAGCCCACGGGCGACTACGTCATGGACGAGGCCAAGCACACCATCGCCGCCACCGAGCGCGGCCTTAAGAAGATTGAGCGCCGCCTGGGTATCGATGACATCTATGCCGATCTCTCCGGCCAGCTGGTCAACCACCTGCAGCAGGCGCTGAAGGCCCAGTACATGTTCCACCGCGACAAGCAGTACGTGGTCACTAATGGCGAGGTCAAGATCGTCGACGAGTTCACTGGTCGCATCATGGAAGGCCGCCGCTATTCCGAGGGCTTGCACCAGGCCATCGAGGCCAAAGAGGGCGTGCTCGTGCGCGAGGAGAACCAGACGCTGGCCACCATCACCCTTCAGAACTACTTCCGTCTCTATGACAAGCTCTCCGGCATGACCGGTACGGCACTCACCGAGGACGCCGAGTTCCGTGAGATTTATAAACTGCCCGTCGAGGTCATCCCCCCCAACAAGCCCGTGCAGCGTGTTGACCACGAGGACCTGGTGTACCGCACCGTCCAGGCCAAGTACAACGCCGTTGCCGACGACGTCGAGCGACGTCACGCCAAGGGCCAACCGGTCCTGGTGGGCACCGTCTCCATCGAAAGCTCCGAGAAGCTGTCGGCCGCCCTTACCAAGCGCGGCATCGCGCACGAGGTCCTCAACGCTAAGCATCACGAGCGCGAGGCTCATATCGTTGCCCAGGCCGGACGCTACGGCGCCGTGACCATCGCTACTAACATGGCCGGTCGTGGTACCGACATCCTGCTGGGCGGCAACCCCGACGAGCTGGTGCGCGAGCGCCTTGAGTACGAGGGCCTGACCATGGAGGACGTGACGCCCGAGCAGCTCGAGCAGTTTAACGCCGAGGCCAAGGAGACCTGCAAGGCCGAGCGCGAGCGCGTGCTTGCCGCCGGTGGCCTGACCGTCATCGGCACCGAGCGCCATGAGTCCCGTCGTATCGACAACCAGCTGCGCGGCCGCTCCGGTCGTCAGGGCGATCCGGGCGAGACCCAGTTCTACCTGTCGCTCGAGGACGACCTCATGCGCCTGTTCGGCGGCGACAAGATGGACCGCGTCTCCAAAATGATGGTCACCGCCGACATGGGCGACGACATGCCCATCCAGCACAAGATCATCTCCAAGGCCGTCGAGAGCGCCCAGCACAAGGTCGAGAGCATCAACTTCTCCATGCGTAAGAGCGTCCTCGAGTACGATGACGTCATGAACAAGCAGCGCCAGGTCATCTACGCCGAGCGTAACAAGATTCTGGACGGCAAGGACCTGACCGACCACATCACCGAGGTCATGCACGACACCGTGTACCGCTGCGTGCAGGAGTTCTGCACCAAGGACAGCCACGAGGGCGAGCGCGATCTCGAGGGCCTGCGCAAGTGGGTCGTTGAGCTCACCGGCCATATCGATACGCCGAAGTTCCCCGACGAGGACTTCGAGGCCCTTGCTGCCGATGTCCTGGCCTACGTTGAGAAGTGCTACAACATGAAGGCCGAGCGCCTGGGTGAGGACCTCATGCGCGAGCTCAACACCCAGGTCATGCTGCGCGTCATCGATACCCGCTGGATGAACTACCTGCAGGAGATGGACTATCTCAAGACCGGTATCGGACTGCGCGGCTTTGGTCAGCGCGATCCGCTGGTCGAGTACAAGACCGAGGCTTATGGCGCGTTCCAGATGCTCGTCGACACCATGTACGAGGATTACCTGCGCACCGTCCTGCGCATCGAGATCAAGGCCGCCCCGCACGCCGTGGAGCACAAGGAGGACCCCGCGCTCGAGGGTGCGCGCTTCTCCGGTCCCGCCGATGTCGATGGCGACAACGGCAACTCGGTGCTGCGCAAGCAGGCACAGGTGCAGGCTCGTACGGCCGTTCAGGGAGGCCCGGCTGCTGTCAACAACGGCGGCAAGGTGACCACCTACCGCAAGGACGAGAGCGACGATCCGTACGTCAACGTTGGCCGCAATGACCTTTGCCCCTGCGGCAGCGGCAAGAAGTTCAAGTACTGCCACGGCAGGAATCGTTAATGGCCGAGGCTTTAGAGGTAACGCCCGCCGAGCTGGACGCGTTTGCGGACCGGCTCGGCGAGGTCGAGTCGTATCTTCATTTGGACGAGAAGCGCACGCGCGTGACTGAGCTCGAGGCCAAAAGCGTGGCCCCCGGCTTTTGGGATGACGCCGACGCCGCTCGCGCCATCATGGAGGAGATCGCACGCGCCAAGGAAGATATCGCTGCCGTGGATACCGCGCGCGGCGAGCTATCTGACGCCCGCGCGGCGCTGGAGCTTGCCGAGGAGATGGGCGACGACCCCGATGCCGCCGCATTGCGCGAGGAGGCTGCCACGACGGCAGAACGCCTGGCCCGCGCTATCGACGAGCTCGAGCTTTCGAGCTGGTTTACCGGTGAGTTCGATCACGGCGACGCGATTGTGACCATCAAGCCCGGACAGGGTGGCCTGGAGGCGCAGGACTGGACCTTCATGCTCTTTAAGATGTACATGAAGTACTGCCAGCGTCGCGGCTGGAAGGTTACCATCAACGACTGCCCCGCGGCCGAGGTCATCGGCATCGACCGTGCGACCTTTACCGTAGAGGGCAAGGACGCGTTTGGCATGCTGCGTGCCGAGGCCGGCGTCCACCGTCTGGTGCGCATTAGCCCCACCGACGACAAGAAGCGTCGCCAGACCACGTTCGCCGGCGTCGAGGTCATCCCCGTGCTGCCTGACGATATCGACATCGAGATCAGTCCCGACGATATCCGCGTGGACGTGTATCACGCGAGCGGCCCGGGCGGCCAGGGCGTCAACACCACCGACTCCGCCGTACGCGTGACGCATTTTCCCAGCGGCATCGTTGTCACTTGCCAAAACGAGCGCAGCCAGATTCAAAACAAGGCCGCGTGCATGCAGATTCTCAAAGCCCGTCTGTACGAGATCGAGCTCGAGAAGCGTGCCGAGGCGCTCGACGAGATTCGTGGACCCAAGACCACGATTGGTTTTGGTAACCAGATTCGCAGCTACGTGCTCTACCCGTACCAGATGGTCAAGGACCTGCGTACGGGCGTGGAGACCAGCAACGTCGAGGCCGTTCTCGACGATGGCGATCTGGATCCGTTTGTGATCGGCTACCATCGCTGGGCAACCGGCAACGCCGATGCGGAAGGCTCGGACGCCTAGGCACATGGTTGGCTCCGGGTCGATGCAAACACTTCGCAGGGGTGGTATTTGCTCGATGAATCGGTAGAATCGAATACAGCAAGAAGTTCAAAGCGCACTCGTTTGGGTGCGCTTTTTTGAGGGAGGCAGCATGGCATATCGTCTGGACATCAAGCGCATTCTTTCGCTGAACTTCTTTCACGATCTGCCCAAGATTATGCTGGGCTGCGCTCTGGCCGCTATCGCGACGGATCTATTTTTGATTCCCAACGGTCTTGCTGCCGGCGGCGTTACGGGTCTCGCCACGATTATCCAGGCGGTCGGCGCCTCGCATGGCATCTCGCTGCCTGTCGGTATTCAAACCATCGTGATGAATGCCTTGCTGCTGCTGGTCGTTATGCGCGAGGGTGGCATGTTCTACGTGGTACAGACGGCGACGGGCTTTGTGCTGCTGGGCTTCTTCACCGACCTGTTTGCTCCGTTTGTGGCGCCGCTGGCACATGCCGATCTGATGCTGCCCGCTATGTGGGGCGGCATTATCACGGGTATCGGCTACGGCATGGTGCTGCGCGCCGGTGCCAACACTGGCGGCTCTGACACTATCGGTCAGATTATCTCGCGCAACACATCGCTGCCGGTTGGCTCGACCGTCATGGCGATCGACGTTGCCGTGTGCGCGCTGTCGGCCCCGGTCTTCTCGGTCGAAAACGCGCTGTATGCGGGCCTTTCGATGGTCATTAGCGGCTACGTGATCGATGCCGTGGTCGACGGCGGCAACAGGCGCCGTATGGTACTCATCATCTCGGACAAGTTTCCCGATATCGCGGCCGACATCATGTATGGCCTGGGTCGCGGCTGCACCAAGTTTAAGGCGACCGGCATGTACTCGGGTGCCGAGAAGCCGGTGATCATGGTAATCGTGAGTCGTCGCGAGCTCAACACGCTCAAGACGATCGTGCGCGAGCGCGACCCGCGCGCCATCGTGACCGTGGCCGACGTCACGGAAACCTTCGGCGAGGGCTTCAAGGACATTAACGCGTAGGGTCGACTGCGTTCCATCCAAAAGACGTTCACATTGGTAAACCGTTTCATCAGCGGTTCTGCCTGCTCAATTGCTCAAATAATGATAAATACTCTGGTAAAGCTTCCAGTTTCCAGCATAATGAATGGCGTACGTGCATCGCGGCTGGGTTGGGACGACCTTCTGTGCCGTGCGCATTTTGTCTAAAGAGGATGAAAGGAAGGCACAATGAGCGACGAAGAGCTCAAAAAGGTTGCCAACGAGGTAAGGAAGGGCATCGTCACCGGCGTGCACGCTGCCAAGTCCGGCCATCCGGGCGGTTCGCTCGGCGCTGCCGACATCATGACCTATCTGTACTTTGAGGAAATGAACGTCGACCCGGCCGATCCCCGCAAGGCCGATCGCGACCGTTTTGTGCTCTCCAAGGGCCATTGCGCTCCGGGCCTGTACGCCGTGCTCGCCGAGCGTGGGTTCTTCCCCAAGGAGGATCTCGAGACGCTGCGCCATATCGGCAGCCACCTGCAAGGTCATCCCAACATGAACGACACCCCGGGCGTCGATATGTCCACCGGCTCGCTCGGCCAGGGCATCTCCGCCGCCGTGGGCATGGCGGTTGCCGCCAAGCACTGGGGCGATACTTACCGCACGTACGCCCTGCTGGGTGATGGCGAGAGCGAGGAGGGCCAGGTCTGGGAGGCAGCCATGTTTGCCGGCAACCAGCAGCTCGATAACCTCTGCGTGATCGTCGACCACAACGGCCTGCAGATCGACGGCCCCGTCGAGGAGGTCAACGACCCCATGCCGCTCGCCGACAAGTTCCGCGCCTTTAAGTTCCACGTGGTGGAGCTTGCCGACGGCAACGATTTCGATCAGATCCGCGCCGCCTTTGCCGAGGCCCGCGCCACCAAGGGTCAGCCGACCGCCATCATCGCCGAGACCATGAAGGGCAAGGGCGTTTCCTTTATGGAGAACCAGGTTGGTTGGCACGGCAAGGCCCCCAACGATGAACAGTTTGAGCAGGCCATGGCAGAGCTCACGGCCGCCGGAGAGGAGCTCTAGGATGGCAGACGTCAAGAAAATCGCCACGCGTGTAAGCTACGGCGAGGCCCTCGTCGAGCTCGCCAACGAGCACGATGACTTTGTGGTCCTCGACGCCGACCTGGCCGCCGCCACGCAGACCGGTAAGTTTAAGGCCGCTTGCCCCGACCGCTTCTTCGATGTGGGCATCGCCGAGAGCAACCTGATGGGTGTTGCCGCCGGTATCGCGACCACCGGCCGCGTCGCCTTCGCGAGCAGCTTTGCCATGTTTGCCGCCGGCCGCGCCTTTGAGCAGGTTCGTAACTCCATCGGCTATCCGCACCTTAACGTTAAGATCGGTGCCACGCACGCCGGCATCTCGGTGGGCGAGGATGGTGCCACGCACCAGTGCTGCGAGGATATCGCCCTCATGCGCGTCATCCCCGGCATGACCGTTATCGTTCCCGCCGACGATGTGGAGGCCCGTGCCGTGACGCGCGCCGCCTACGAGTGCGATGGCCCCGTGTACATGCGCTTCGCCCGTTTGGCCTCGCCGGTTATCAACGACCCCGAGACCTACAAGTTCGAGTTGGGCAAGGGCATTGTCATGCGCGAGGGAGCCGATGTGACCATCATTGCCTGCGGCCTGATGGTCGGTGAGGCTCTCGAGGCCGCCGAGCAGCTTGCTGCCGAGGGCATCGACGCCGAGGTCATCAACATGCACACCATCAAGCCCATCGATGCCGACCTGATCGTCAAGAGCGCCACCAAGACCGGCCACGTCGTGACCGTCGAGGAGCACTCCGTGATCGGTGGCCTGGGCAGCGCCGTTGCCGACGTCCTGTGCGAGCAGTGCCCGACGCCGCTCAAGAAGATTGGCGTCAACGACACCTTCGGCGAGTCCGGCCCGGGCGCCGAGCTCCTGCACAAGTACGGCCTGGACGCCGCCAACATCGTGGCAACCACCAAGGAGTTCTTGGCCTAGGACAAGACGAGGCAAAGTATCGCCTCAACAACCACATGCAAGCCAGAACAGGGGCGTCCTCAAAGAGAGCGCCCCTGTTTTTGTTGAATTTAAATTAGAGCCCTGCCAAGCAAAGTTCCCATGGGGAAACGGGCCCATTCCAACAAAGTGCAATTCAGACCCTCCTAAGCATGCATTTGCTGCACCTAATAGAAACACGGCGACTCCTTAGTAGCCGCAGGCCGGGCACAGGGCTACTCTCCAAATCTTTCCGCAGGACGGAGGAGCCCCCGCCGCGCGAAGCGCGCAGCGGGGGCTCCGACATGTCCGAGGACGATTTGGAGAGTAGCCCTGCGCCCGGCCGACGGGATCCCTAAGCACGCCATGCTTCTTATGTGCAGTAAAGCTAATGCTGCTAAAATACAAAGCGCTCATGTAGTTTAAACGCACGACGATAAGGAGCACCAGTGGGTAACCACTTCCGTACCTCCGGTGCGGGCGATGATGCCCCCAAGACGCAGGCAGGCGTCCAGGGCAGTCGTTTCGCCACTCCGGATTCAGAGGGCCAGCCTGTTGCTCAGGCCCCCGCTCAGCCGGCAGATCAGGCACAGCCGGCATCCGATCCCTTTGCCTACAATCCCACCAGCGATGTTGCGCTTTCCGGCGCGGCGGGTTTTGAGTCCGTTCAGGCCGTGACCGCTCGCGTGGAGCAGCCTCAGACTGGTGCCGCCACGCCGCAGCCTACCATGGCCGGCATTCCCGACCCCTTGGCCCCTGCGACGCCGGCTCCTCAGCCTGCGCAGTCCGGTCTCTTTGCCGCTATTCCCGACCCCACGCAGCCTGCTGCCCCGGTGGTCGAGAGCGATCAGGCCGCCGAGGTCGCAAGCCTCGATAACGCGCTCAACAACCCCGATTTTACGTCGGTGTTTGCGCCCATCGATCCGCAGGCCAGCCGCAAGAAGATGGCCAAGCAGGCCGGTGTCGAGCCCGTCATCCTTATGGAGCATGTCACCAAGATCTATCCGGCACAGCCCAACAAGCCCGCACTCGACGACATCAACATCGAGATCTATCCGGGCGAGTTCGTCTTCCTGGTCGGTCACTCCGGTTCGGGTAAGACCACGCTGCTGTCGACGCTCAACCGCGACGTCAAGCCGACGAGCGGCCGCATCCTGGTTGCCGGTCAGGACCTCATGAAGATCAAGAACCGCAAGGTTCCGTTCCTGCGCCGCCAGATTGGCGCCGTGTTCCAGGACTTTAAGCTTCTGCCGCAAAAGACCGCCTACGAAAACGTGGCGTTTGCCCTGCAGTGCATCGGCAAGCCCAAGGGCGTCATTCGCAGCCAGGTGCCCGAGGTGCTGCGTCTGGTTGGTCTGGCCGATCAGATGGACTCGCTGCCCGACCAGCTTTCCGGTGGCGAGCAGCAGCGCGTTGCCGTCGCCCGTGCTATGGTCAACCGTCCGCCGCTGCTGATCTGCGACGAGCCCACGGGCAACCTCGACCCGGCTATCTCGCTGGGCATCATGAAGCTGCTCGAGCGTATTAACCGCACCGGCACCACCGTGATCGTCGCCACGCACGACCGCGAGATGGTCGATAGCATGCACCGTCGCGTGATCGCCCTCGAGGGCGGCCACGTTATTCGCGACCAGGAGAGGGGAGGTTACGGCAACTATGGCACCAACTAACGTGGGCTACTCCTTCAAAGAGGCAATCAGCCACTTCTTCCGTAACTGGACTACCTCGCTCGGCGCCGTCATCACGATCTTCCTTTCGCTGTTTATCATCGGCCTGTTCATCATGGGCTCTGCGATGCTGAACTCCGTGATCGGCACCGTCGAGGATCAGGTTGTCATCAACGCGTTCATTAGCGATGACGCCGATCAGGCTGATGTTCAGGCTTTTGAGGCCGAGCTTAAGACGTGGAATAACGTCAAGTCCGTGACCTATAAGGACAAGGACGACGCGCTGGCCGAGTATACGAGCAAGATGTCGGGCAACGCCGACGCCACCATGAGCGCGCTCGATGGCCAGAACCCGCTGCCGGCTTCCTTCGCTATTGAGATGGACGATCCGTCCAAGGTCGAGAGCACGGCAAAGAAGCTCAAGAAGGATGCCGATTTCCAGAAGATCGCGGATGACGGCGACGTCAACGCGAGCGTGCTGTACGGCCAGGAGGAAGTGAGCCGCCTGTTCCAGGTGACCAACTACATCCGCATCGCCGCCGTGGTGCTTGTTGGCCTGCTGACTTTTATCGCGTTCATCTTTATCAACAACACGATTCGCCTGTCCATTACGGCGCGTCGTCGTGAGATTGCGATTATGCGTCTGGTCGGCGCCAGCAACGGCTTCATTCGCGGCCCGTTTATCACCGAGGGCGTGCTGCAGGCCATTTTGGGCTCGCTGCTTTCCATCGGCGTTCTGGAGCTGCTGCGCAATCTGATGATTCCGCGTCTGCAGGAGAGCATCGGCTGGATGTCGTTTGCCCTGCCGATGCAGTACTACCTGGTGACCTATGCTGCGCTGATTCTGGTCGGCGTGATTATCGGTCTCTTTGGTTCTGCCATTGCCATGCGCCGCTACCTGCGCGTGTAGGCATGCCTGGAATTCATCCCTTCCAACGGGTCGTCTCTTATGGGGCGGCCCGTTTTTTGATCCCTAGGGGACGGCAGGAAAGCGAATCATTTGGGTAGACTCTTTGGAGTTCGCAATCGATAGTTGGGAGGCGCCATGGGGCGCAATAACAAGCATAAGCGTGGAGCTCGCAATAAGCGCGGGCCGGTGCGCAGCGAACGCCGTCCGAGCCTGACCGGGCGCGTGCAGCTCCATGAGCACAGTGCCTATGTCATAACCGAGAATGGCGACTACAAGGTCATGGGCCGTGGCAAGCGCGAGATTATGGATGGCGATACCGTTGCCGTGAGCATTAAGAACAGCCCGCACGGTGAGCGGCGCGCCGTGATCGAAGGCGTGGTTGAGCGCGCAGCCATAAGCGTGGTGGGTACGTACCAGACCGCTGGTCCGCTCGGTGTGATCGAGCCGCTCGATTCGCGTCTGAAGGCTGACTTCTTCATTCTGCCTGAGGATACCTCGGCGGATCGTCTGGGCGTTCACCCGGGTGATGCTGTTGTCGCGCGCATTTTGACCTACCCGACGCGCCTGGAATCGGGCGCTGTGACGATCGAACGCCGCATTGGCGGAGATGACGCGCCCGATTTGGGCGTTCAATATGTGATGGCGCGCTACGGCTATACCGATAGCTATCCCGAGGCCGCGCTGGACGAGGCCGAGGAGCTTTCGCTCGATGTGTCCGCGGCGCTTAAGGACCCGCTCCGCCGCGATCTGCGCGACCGCTTTGTCATCACGATCGACCCTGTCGACGCGCGCGACTTTGACGATGCCATTTCGCTGGAGCGTACGCCCGAGGGTGGCTACAAGCTGGGTGTGCATATCGCCGACGTTTCACACTATGTGGCTTGGGACGGGCATATCGATCTTGAGGCTCGCCATCGCACGACATCGGTGTATCTGGCCGATCGCGTGCTTCCCATGCTGCCCGAACGCCTGTCCTGTGACCTGTGCTCGCTTCGCCCTGACGAGGACCGTCTTGCGTTTACCGTTGACATTGAGCTCGATGCGCAGGGTCGTGTGCGGCATTACGATCCGTACCCCAGCGTGATTCGCTCGCGTGTGCGTATGGACTATGACGGCGCCGAGGCGCTGCTGGTGCGTGCCGGCGCGGTTGAGTATTCGGTGCTGGAGGGTGCGGCCGAGGATGTTGCGGCTGCCGAGATCTCGCGCGAGGAAGCGCTTGAGCGCGGTCTTGCGTGCGAGGAGACCGCCCGCGGCTACAACATCGACCTCGGCGATTTCCTTGTCTCCGCTAACGAACTCGCCGAACTTCGCCGTCGTATTCGTCGCGCCCGCGGCTCAGTCGATTTTGACACAGCCGAGATTCGCGCTCTATTGGATGAGGACGGAGTGCCCGTGCAGATTGTGGCGCGTGAGCGTTCGTGTGCCACGTCGCTTATCGAGGAAGCCATGCTGCTCGCCAACGAGTGCGTTGCAGAGTGGCTGGCAGACCGTGATATCGAGGCCTGCTATCGTGTGCATGAGGATCCGAGCCCCGATAGCCTGCACGGTGCTGCCGTTGCGCTGGCGCAGCTAGGCATCATCGACGATCGCCGTGCTGCCGGTATTGCCCTGGGGAGCCCCGATGAGCTGCAGGCTGCAGTTGATGCTGCCGCCGGTACGGCCAACGCACCGCTCGTCAACACGCTGCTTCTGCGCAGCATGCAGCGCGCGCTGTACAAGCCGCGCAACGAGGGCCACTTTGCGCTCGCCGCGCCGTGCTACTGTCACTTTACGAGTCCCATCCGTCGCTACCCCGATCTGGTGGTGCACCGCGTACTCAAGCTGCAGTTGGCCTATGAGCAGCTGGGCGGCAAGGACGCCCTGGTCCGTACGCCGCGCCTGATCGGCAAGGGGCGCGAGTCACTGCCGCGCATTCTGCCGCAGATCTGCCGCGCATGCAGCGATGCCGAGCGCGCGGCAGATGCCGCCAGCCATGCGACGCAAAAGATCAAGATTGCCCAGTACTATGAGGACCGTCTGGGCGAGCGCTATGCCGGAACCGTCTCGTGGGTTAGCAGCATGGGCCTCTTTGTGCGCTTGGACCTAACGCAGGTCGAAGGCTTGGTTTCGATCAAGAGTCTGGGCAACGAGTGGTTCGAGTTCGACGAGGACGCGCTAACGCTCACGGGTGCCGACACGGGCACCCGTTACGAGCTGGGGCAGCGCGTGATCATCGAGGTCTCGCGCGTCAATACCACGCGTGGGCACTTGGACTTCAAGCTTATCCATTAGCCAAATCCCGACTGATGGTGGGGGAGCGGAGGGCGGCCTTTCGGGACCGCCCTCCGCATTTGAATCGTGGCTACCTTGCCGTCTGCTCGGCCGCCCGCTTACCTGCTATTTGAGAGGTAAAACCTACCAAAATAAACCTGTCCCTTTTTGGCAGGTTTACAAGAAAGCGGGGATGAGATGGCGACGGTGTACGGTTATGCGCGGGTGAGTTCGCGCGATCAGAACCTTAATCGGCAGCTGGATGCGCTGGGCGCCTATGGCGTGGGCTCGGCGAATATTTATGCCGACCATGCGAGCGGCAAGGACTTCGATCGACCGCGTTATCGCGAGCTGCTGCACGTCCTGGGAGACGGGGACGTACTGGTGGTGCTTTCTATCGACCGACTTGGTCGTAATTACTCCGAGATTCTTGAGGAATGGCGACGCATTACCAAGGAGCTCGGGGTTGCCATTGTGGTGTTGGACATGCCATTGCTTGACACGCGCGTCAGGGCCAGCGGCGCGCCGGATGTGACCAACACCCTGATTGCCGATATTGTGCTGCAACTGCTGAGCTACGTGGCGCAGGTGGAGCGCGAGAATATCCATCGGCGCCAGGCGGAGGGAATTGCAGCGGCGCGGGCGCGAGGGGTCCGTTTCGGTCGACCTCGCAAGCCGTGCCCTCCTCAGTTTGAGCTGGTGCGCGATAGCTATGAGGCGGGCGATATTACCCGCAGCCAGGCAGCAAAGTGCCTGGGCGTGTGCGTGGGGACGTTCGATCGCTGGATGCGCGAGGCGGGGTAGGGGTTTGCGTCGCTTTGTCGCTTCCTGTTGCGATTCAACTTTTGATACGGTGACGATGTCATTTGGGGCTACACTCGCTGATATTCAAAAAAAGGAGGTTGGCCCTTGGCGCGCGTAAAACAAATAATCGGATGGACCGCGATCGTTCTGTTCGCTGCAACGCTGGTGGGCATCTGGGTGCTGACGGAGCAAAATGCGGTGGAGACGTCGTTGCTGAGCGAGTCCACCGCGCGTGTGGTGGAGGGTCAGGCTACGGGCGTTCAGGCTGCCGATGCCACGGGTGAAGCCCAGACGGAGAACGGAATGACCGGGGGCACCGATTCGGCTGCCTCGAATATCCGGTCTGGCCGACTTGCTTCCATTCGCATGTGGGTGGGCACGAACGTCCGTCGCGTTGCCCATACCGTAGAGTTTTTCTTCGTCGGATTGTTCGCCTCGGTGGTCGTGGTTTGCTTTTCCAGGCGTCCGTGGAGCGTATACTCCCGTTGCGTGCCCGTATTGCTCTTTTGCGCCGCCTGCTCCGTTGGCGATCAGGTACATAAGATCTTTGTTCCCGGCAGGCATTTCGACGTTATCGATTTAGGATTCGATGCTGCGGGCTATGTCACCGCCATGCTGTTGGTATTGCTGGCAGCGGCGTTGGTGCGCCATGCGACTCGGCCGATCGGCGCCCATGCGAGGCGCTAGCCTTAAGACGAGACATCGCGACTGCCTATGCTTCGACATTGACTACAATAACGGCTGCAATCGCGAGTGGTCGTCGATGTGCAGTTTTCCAGACACCTGTTTTCTCTAAGAAAGGAAATCCCATGGCGGTATTGTTTGTTGAATATCCCAAGTGTTCGACCTGTAAGAAGGCCAAGGCATGGCTGGACGAACATGGGGTAGAGTATATCGATCGCGATATCGTTTTGGACAATCCCACGGCTGATGAGCTTGCGACCTGGATTGCTCGTTCGGGGCTGCCGGTGCGGCGCTTCTTTAATTCGTCGGGCATGAAATATCGAGAGCTGGGCCTGAAGGCGCGTCTGGATGCGGGCATGACGGATCGGGAATGCTACGAGCTGCTGGCGACCGACGGCATGCTGGTCAAGCGTCCGCTGCTGGTGGGCGACGACTTTGCGATTCCTGGGTTTAAGGAAGCGACCTGGACCGAGGTGCTGCTGTAGTGGTTGCGGAAAGTGCGTCCCGTTTTGAGCTCGGATTCCGGGACGCAGTTTCCGGTTGAAGGGGCTAGCGGAAATCGTATCCCAGTTTGAGCGCGAAATCTGGGATACGGTTTCCGTTTGGGGCCTCTAGGGGAAAGCGCGTCCCGTTCTGGACGTAAATTCCGGGATGAGCTTTCCGGTTGGCGGGCATGCGCACTATCCCGGCTGGCGGGCATATGCGCTAATCCTCAAGCCGCGCCCATTCGTGCGGATCGTAGACCTTTACGTGCTTGTTGGGCTTGCCGCTCCAGTACTCCTCGTCCATAAAGGGCAGATATGCCTGAACGCCGGGGCAGATAAAGGGAATCCGCTGCTGTTGCAGTCGCTCGCGCTGGCGCTGCTCCAGGTGCGCCTCGGATATGACGGTCGGCATACCGGACAACTCGACGAGGCTTGCCTGGATTCGCTTAAGGTCGGGGAGTCCCGCGTGCCATGACATCCGCATGATCAAAAAGGATGCACGGCGGTATTTTGCCTGCATCACCGTGATGGCGGGGCGCAGTGTGGGATGGATTTTGTCCCGTTCGGGCCAAAGGTCAGCAGTGATCTCGAGGCCCAGGGTCTCCCATAGGTAATCAAGCTCTTCGTCCATGGCGCCTCGATATCCGTGCAATGATGACGGTTCGATTGTGCCATCAGCCGTGAGTGCTGCATTGTTGTAATCTACCAGCGGTAGATGTGGGATGTTTTACGGGCTTTGACGCCGTAGGTGTCGCTGGTGCTTCACAGGTCCTTCACGTGTTGGCCGTATTTGACTGAATTTCAAAAAAGTCAAAATTGGGGCTTGCGTCATGGCGAGACTTCCCGTATATTTCTTTCTTGCGCAAAGGCACAGCCGAGCGCAGCGATGCAGTCATTGGGATGTCGTCTAATGGCAGGACAGCGGATTCTGGTTCCGTCAATGGGGGTTCGACTCCCTCCATCCCAGCCATTGCATTTGCTACATATGGCCCGTTCGTCTAGCGGTTTAGGACGCCGCCCTCTCAAGGCGGAGATCACCAGTTCGAATCTGGTACGGGCTACCCACAAATGAATGCCCGGGCCTCGTAAGAGACCCGGGTTTTGTGTATCGACCGTATATGCGGCGCCTGCCGTGTTTCGCTCAGATCGAGGAGTAGCCATGGATCTGCCCATCAGCTTGCAAGACATCACGTATGCCGAGAACTATCTGGCGCAGGGCGACCTGGCTACGGCGACACCGCTGCTGGAGCGCCTGGTGGAGCTCGCCGAGGAGTATATCGACGCCGAGTGCAAGACGGAGGAGAAGCGCCAATACTTTAGCTTCGATAGCAAGTTTGAGCGCTTGGCCTATCGCCGCGTGGAGAAGGATCCGCGCGAGCTCGTGCAGGTCGAGGTGCCGTTTGACCGCCTGTACTCTGACATGGCGTTTGCCTACATTCGCCAGCAGGATTATGTGAGCGCTCGTAATGCCCTGATGCGGGCCGTGCGTTGGGACCCCATGAACTGCAACTATCGCTTGGACTTGGCCGAGCTGTTCCGCGCACTCGAGGACAAGCAAGAATGGGCATCGCTCTCGTTCTCGGTGCTGGAGCGTGCAAGCGATGGCAAGTGCGCCGCCCGCGCCTATTCCAACCTGGGCCAGTACTTCTTGGAGCCCGAGACCGAGAATGTCTCGGCCGCCGTGGGTTGCGCGCGTCTGGCACTGCGCTTAGCGCCCAACGATGCACACACGACGCGCCTGCTCAACAAGATTCATACCACCTATCCGGATGCCGCCGAGGAGAGCGACGAGCACGTGATGGGTGAACTGGCCCTGCAAGGCGTGCCGACCTCGCCTTCGGCCGAGATTGCCATCTGCCTGATTATGTGCGCGACAGATGCTGCAAGCGACGGCGACAAGCAGGAGGCCACGCGCCTGACGGTGCGTGCTCGCGACTTGGTGGGCGAGGAGGCCTGCGCGGCGATTATCAAACTGGTGCGCGAGAGCGACGCTGAGCTCAATGCTGAGCGCAAGGCAAAGCGCCACGCCGCGGGCTCAAACGCCGATGGAGCCAAGGAGGCCGGCGATGCCCAGTAAGCGCGAGCGTAAGCCCATCTCCAAGAATCGCTCGGCACACCACGAGTATTTTATCGATGAGACCTTTGAGTGCGGCATTGAGCTGAGCGGTACCGAGGTCAAGTCGATTCGCGAGCGCGCGTGCCAGATCACCGACACCTTTGCACTGATTCGTGGCGGCGAGTGCTGGCTCGTGGGCCTGCATATTCACCCTTATAGCCATGGTGGCGTGTGGAATCGCGACCCTGATCGCCGCCGTCGTCTGCTGTTGCACCGCAAGGAGATTGACTTTCTCGACGGTAAGCTACGTAATCGCGGCTATGCACTGGTGCCGCTGGAACTCTACTTTAATACTGACGGCCGCGTAAAGCTGCTGCTGGGCCTAGGCCGCGGCAAAAAGCTTTACGACAAGCGCGAGGATATGGCCAAGCGCGATGTCCAGCGCGAGATTGACCGCGCCCTCAAGGAGCGTAACCGCTAGACGCTCTGTACAAGTTGCGGTGGAATAGTTCCTGTTTGAGGCCAAATACCCGACAAGCAGGAACTATTTCACCGCAACTTGGTGGAGGGACTTGGCTGACCTGCAATCTTGGCACATATGTGTATGGGGCGGCGTCCGTTATGGGCGCCGCCTTTTTTGTGGGTACATACATCCATAAGGTACCAACCCGGGTTAGGGGAGTGATCGTTATGGACAAAACTGCGTTCTTTACCATGCCGAGTGGTCTGTACGTGGTGAGCGCTGCGGCAGACGGGCTGCGCGCCGGCTGCGTCATCAATACGGCGGTGCAGGTGACGTCCATGCCGCCGCGCATTTCGGTTGCTGTGAACAAGGACAACGTCACCTCGGGCGTCATCGCATCGGCCAAAGCGTTTGCACTGACTGTAATCGACCAGACGGCCGATATGCCCTACATCGGCAACTTTGGGTTCCGCACCAGCAGCGATTATGACAAGTTTGCCAAATACGAGACCCGCGAGACGGCACTGGGCATGCCCTATGTGCCCGAGCACGCGGCGGCCCTGTTTAGCTGCCGTTTGATCGACACTGTGGATGTGGGCACGCATCTGCTGTTTATCGGCGAGGTCGAGGATGCCGAGCGCCTGAGCGACGAGACACCGCTCACCTACGACTACTACCACAAGGTTCTGAAGGGCAAGACGCCTCCGAAGGCCTCGTCCTATCAAGGCTAGAATTGTTGTAAAATCACTTGCATTATTTTATTGAGAACATATACTAATAAGCGAAGTACATCACCAGTCGCGTTCGAGAGGAGAACATCATGGCTGAGGAGAAGAAGACGTATAAGTTTGTGTGCGTCGTTTGCGGTTACGAGGTTGAGGTCGATACGCCCGAGCTGCCCGAGGATTATGTGTGCCCGGTGTGCGGCGTCGGTCCCGATCAGTTTGAGCTCGTCGAGGAGTAGCTCGCAGGCACACGGCGAAAGCCGAACATAGCTCTGTCCAAGGGCTCCGGTCGGTCATCCCGGCCGGGGCCCTTTTCCTCCGTCCCCAAGGGATCACGGCTGCTGTTAGCCGATCCTGTCCGTCGTGAGTCCGGCCGACCGTTTGTCTCAATCTGTAACATCTAGCAGTGGAAACGGGGTCTACGTGTTACAGATTGAGACAAACGGAGCTGTCCCTCGGAAAGATCTCAATCTGTAACAGATAAACATCAAAAGCGGGTCTAGATGTTACAGATCGAGACGTTTGCCTGGGTGGGCGCCCCGTCCCATCACATCCCCGTTAGCAGCACGATGTCGAGAATCGTCACGATGACGCCGATCCCTACGAGCAGCGCGTTGAGCGGGCGCGAGTTGGCGTATTTGCCCATAACGCGGGGCGAACTGGTGAGTCGTATGAGCACAAAGACCGTAATCGGCAACTGAAGCGACAACAGCGCCTGACTCCAGATGAGACCCTCAAAAGGATTCGGGACGATCAGGCACGCCGCCACTGCGCCGACGAAACAGGCCGCCACTCCAATCGATGAGTGCCGGTCGTGGATGTCGTATTCCTCGTCGAACATGCCCGCGGTGATGGTGCCCGCCGCCATGCCCGCCGTCACACTACTCGATATGCCCGCAAACAGCAGCGCCACCGCAAAGATGGTCGAGCTCGCCGGGCCTAAGATGGGGGAGAGCGTGGCCGCTGCGACGGCGAGGTCGTCTACGACCATACCGTGCGCAAAGAAGGTCGTTGCGGCCAGGATGACCATGGCCGAGTTGATTGCCCAGCCCACGCCCATCGAAAAGAGCGTGTCGAAGAGCTCGTAGCGCAGGCGTTCTTCGATAACTTGCTCGCCTTGGCCTTCGAAGTGCATGGATTGGATGACCTCAGAGTGCAGGAAGAGGTTGTGGGGCATAACGACCGCGCCTAGGACACTTACGATAATCGCGGCCGAGCCGGTGGGCATACTGGGTGTGATCCAGCTTGCGGCGGCCTGCGGCCAGTCGACCTTGACCAGCGCAAGCTCGGCCAAAAACGAGAGTCCTACCACGCCTACGAAGGCGATGATCCATCGCTCGGCGCGCTTGTAGGAGTTCGTCATGAGCATCGCCATCGATACTGCCGCCACGATGGCGCAGCCCGCACGCACGGGCAGCCCAAAGAGCATTTGAAGGGCAATCGCACCACCCAGGACCTCGGCCATGGCGGTGGCGATCGTGGCTAGATATGCGCTGCCGAGTATCGCACGCCCGACGAGGCGGGGGAGGTAACGTGTCGTGGCCTCGGCAAGACAGGCGCCCGTGGCGATGCCCAGGTGCGCCGCGTTGTGCTGCAGCACAATGAGCATAATCGTGGACAGCGTGACGATCCACAGCAGCGTGTAGCCAAACTGCGAGCCCGCTGCCATATTGGAGGCCCAGTTGCCCGGGTCGATAAAGCCGACGGTTACGAGCAGCCCGGGGCCGATGTGCCGCGCAATGTCTAGGCCTCCGTGACCACCGGTGCGTCGGGAGCCAAAGTGTTGTTTGAGATGGTTGAGCATGGTGCGCTCCTGCGTATGGGCGGCGTGACGTCGCATCTGGGCCGTGCGGCGCCACGCGTCGGATTTGGGTTGGGGCTACTTGTGCGCTTTGCCCTGATTGGCCACGGCGTCAATCTTGGCGGCGATGGTCACTGGGTCGCCGATGTAGCGCTTGTCGAGGACGTTGAAATCGGTGTCGAAGGTGTAGACAAGCGGCACGCCGGTGGGGATGTTGACCTTGAGGATCTCCTCGGGCGTGAGGTGCTCGAGCTTCATGACGAGTGAGCGCAGGGAGTTGCCGTGTGCGGCGATGAGCACGCGCTTGCCGGCGAGCATCTGGGGGCGAATCTCGTCTTCGAAATAAGGCCAGGCGCGGGCTATCGTGTCCTTGAGGCATTCGGTATAGGGCAGCTGGTCGGGTGCGACATCACGGTATTGCTCCTGTGTGTGAGGGTCGCGACCGTCGCCCGGCTCGAGCGCCGGCGGGCAGACATCGAAGGAACGGCGCCAGATGAGCACCTGCTCGTCGCCGTGCTCCGCCGCGGCATCGGCCTTGTTGAGACCCTGCAGCGCGCCGTAGTGGCGCTCGTTGAGCTTCCAGGATTTGATGACGGGCAGCCATTCGTGGTCCATCTGGCCGAGCACGATGTTGAGGGTGTGGATCGCGCGCTTGAGGCGCGAGGTGTAGCAGATGTCAAAGTCGAAGCCCGCTTCCTTGAGGGCGCGGCCGCCTGCCGCCGCCTCTTCGCGGCCCGTGTCGGTGAGCTCGACATCGGTCCAGCCGGTGAACAGGTTGAGCTTGTTCCACTCGGATTCTCCGTGACGGATAAGGACGAGTTGCATCGTCTGCCGGTCTGCCTGGTTTGCCATAGGGGCCTCCTTAATGTGGCACGGGACGCGTGCCGTTTGTTTGACGCCGCAAAGGATACCCGTTTTAGGCTAAAAAGTTAACCACGACTAACAAAATATTGGTCCAGCGGGGATGGGTTGGTGCATTGGGGACATGCTGTTCTGCTCCAAAAGGTGTACGTCAGCCTCCAAAGATGTCGTTTTTTGACATGTTTGGAGGCTGATGTACGCGTTTGATGGCAAGACGTAGATGTCCCGCGCGCGTTACGCGATTGTTTCGAAACGGGCGGGAAACACAACGGGCCGGCGATGCTCCTAGTATGCCTGTTCAACTGACTGTCTAAATATCTAGGAGAGGATCGCGATGCAGGCAGATTCCGCTCAGCAGCAGGGCCTTTGTCGCCCCGAATTCGACCACGATGCATGTGGCATCGGCGCGCTTGCCGATATCAACGGTGAGCGCCATCACCAGATTCTGGACGATGCACTGTCCATTCTGGTCAACTTGGAGCACCGCGGCGGCACGGGACTCGAGAAGAACACCGGCGACGGCGCTGGCATCCTGTTCCAGGTTCCGCATCACTTTTTCCGTAAAGAGGCCCAAAAGTGCGGCCAGATTCTGCCGGCGGAGGGCGACTATGGCGTGGCCATGCTGTTCTTCCCGCAGGATGACAAGGGCGTAGAGGATGCCCGTCGCGTGTTTGAGGAGGGCTGCGCCGAGGCCGGCGTGCCGCTGCTCTTTTGGCGCGAGGTGCCCGTCGACCCGCACGACCTGGGCGAGACGGCCCGCGCCTGCATGCCTACCATCCTGCAGGCCTTCCTGGGCCGTCCGGACGACACGCCCGCCGGAGATGCCTTTGAGCGTCGCCTGTACGTGTGCCGCCGCACCATCGAAAAGAAGGCTGACGCCGAGTTTGCCCTGCGTGACAAGATCTTCTACGTGTGCTCTATGAGCTCGCGCACTATCGTGTACAAGGGCATGCTGGTCGCCACGCAGATGCGCCGCTTCTTCATCGACCTCAACGACGCGGCCGTTAAGACGGCCGTGGCGCTCGTCCATTCGCGCTACTCCACCAACACCACGCCCAGCTGGGAGCGCGCGCACCCCAACCGCTTTATCATCCACAACGGCGAGATCAACACCCTCAAGGGCAACGTCAACTGGATCCGCGCCCGCGAGCCCAACCTGTACAGCCCCGTGCTGCAGCACGATCTTGAGCGCGTGATGCCCATCATCAACCGCGAGGGTTCCGACTCCGCGATTCTGGACAATGTGCTTGAGTTCCTGGTCATGAACGGTCGTCCGCTCACGCGTGCCGCGTCCATGTTGCTGCCCGAGCCGTGGGACCACAACGACAGCCTGAGTGAGGAGCGCCGCGCCTACGACGCTTACCAGTCCATGCTCATGGAGCCGTGGGATGGCCCGGCGGCCATCGCCTTTACCGACGGGCGCACCCTGGGCGCCGCCCTCGACCGTAACGGCCTGCGTCCCGCCCGCTACTATGTGACGCGCGACGGTCGCTTTATGCTGGCAAGCGAGGTGGGCACCATCGAGGTGAGCCCCGAGAACATCCTGACGAGCGGCTGTCTGGGACCGGGTCAGATGCTCGAGGTCGACTTTGCCCGCGGGCGTGTCATCTACAACGAAGAGCTGCGCGCCCGTTACGCCAAGGAAAAGCCCTACCGTGATTGGATTGCCGAGGAGACGCTGACCGTCGACGCGCTCGATAGGCCTGCCACGGCGACGCCGGTCGAGGACGCCGAGGTGCCCGCCGCCGTGCGTATGGCTAAGCTCGGGTATCACTGGGATGACGTCGATGAGGTCGTGCGTCCCATGGCCCAGCAGGGCAAGGCCCCGCTCGCCTCGATGGGCATCGATGCGCCGCTGGCCTGCCTGTCCAAGAAGACACGATCCTTCTACGATTATTTCTATCAGCTGTTCGCCCAGGTCACGAATCCGCCGATCGATGCCCTGCGCGAGCACATGGTCACCTCGACCACGCTCTATCTGGGCAACCACGGCAACCTGCTCGAGGACTCCCGCACGGCCTGCCAGCTGGTTCGCTTGGAGCGCCCGTTGCTCAACGAGGAGGAGTTCGAGCGTATCTGCGCCATCGACCGCGTGGGCTTTAAGACCTGCCGTTTCCGTGCCGTGTACCGCCGCGATGCCGGCGAGGGCGCGCTGCAGGCTACGCTCAAGCAGCTTGCAGAGGACGTTGAGGCTGCGGTCCGCGACGGCGTGAACATCGTGGTGTTGAGCGATCGTGCCGCTGCGGGTGAGGTGCCCGTGCCGTCGCTGCTCGCCGTGGGCTGCGTGCACAACCACCTGATCCGCGCCGGCGTGCGTACCTTTGCCGACATCGTGGTGGAGTGCGGCGACGCCGTGTCCCCGCACGACTTTGCAGCACTGGTGGGCTACTCCGCGAGCGGCATCTATCCGTACAACGCACACGCGTGCATCCGCGATCTGGCGGCGCGCGGCGACCTGGACGTGACGGCCGAGCAGGGCATCGCCAACTACAACAAGGCTGCGACCGCCGGCATCGTCTCCATCATGTCCAAGATGGGCATCTCTACGGTGCAGAGCTACCATTCGGCGCAGATCTTCGAGGCCGTGGGCTTTACGCCGGAGTTCGTCAACGCGTACTTCGCCGGCACGGTGAGCCGTGTGGGCGGTATGGGTGTCGAGGACGTCGAGCGTGAGCAAAACGAGCGCTACGACGCTGCGCTCGCTATCCTTAAGAGCCCAGCTCCCGATCAGCTGCCCACGCTGGGCCTGACCAAGTGGCGCCCGCTCGGCGGCGAGGATCACCTGATCGATCCGCAGACTGTCTACTTGCTGCAGACCGCCTGCCATGAGGACAGCTACGACGCCTTTAAGGAGTACAGCGCCCGCCTGCACCGCACCGGCCGTGCCGTGCGCCTGCGCGACTTGCTGGACTTTGATGCCAGCGGCCGCACCCCGGTGGCACTCGACGAGGTCGAGCCCGCGCTCAACATCGTCCGCCGCTTTAACACCGGCGCCATGTCGTACGGCTCCATCAGCAAGGAAGCACACGAGTGCATGGCCATCGCCATGAACCGCCTGCACGGCCGTTCCAACTCCGGCGAGGGCGGCGAGGATCCGCGTCGCGAGACCCCGCTGGCCAACGGTGACTCCAAGAACTCCGCCATCAAGCAGGTGGCAAGCGCGCGCTTTGGCGTGACGAGCCGCTACCTGTGCAGCGCCTTCGAGATTCAGATCAAGATGGCCCAGGGCGCCAAGCCCGGCGAGGGTGGCCACCTGCCCGGCAAGAAGGTCTACCCCTGGATCGCCGAGGTCCGTCAGTCCACGCCCGGCATCGGCCTGATCTCGCCTCCGCCGCATCACGACATCTACTCCATCGAGGACCTGGCGGAGCTTATCTTCGATCTTAAGAACGCCAACCCCGGTGCGCGCGTGTCGGTCAAGCTGGTCAGCGAGGCCGGCGTCGGCACCATTGCCACCGGCGTGGCCAAGGGTGCCGCCGACAAGATTTTGATCAGCGGCCATAACGGCGGCTCGGGTGCCGCGGCGCGCGATTCCATTTGGCACGCTGGCCTGCCGCTGGAGCTCGGCCTTGCCGAGGCCCAGCAGACGCTGCTGCAAAACGGCCTGCGCTCGCGCGTGGTGCTCGAGGCCGACGGCAAGCTCATGGACGGCACCGATGTTGCCGTCGCCTGCCTGCTGGGCGCCGAGGAGTTTGGCTTTGCGACCATGCCGCTCATCTCCATGGGCTGCCTCATGCAGCGCGACTGCCAGCAGGACACCTGCCCGGCCGGCATCGCTACGCAAAACTGCCGCCTGCGTCGCGGCTTCCGCGGCAAGCCCGAGCACGTTGAGCACTTTATGCTCTTTGTTGCCGAGCAGCTGCGCGAGGTCATGGCGAGCCTGGGCTTCCGCACCGTCGACGAGATGGTCGGCCATCCCGAGTGCCTGCGCCAGATCGAGGTGCCGGGCAACCGCAAGGCCAACCAGCTCGATCTGTCTCCCGTGCTGGCGAGCGCGACCTGTGAGTTCGGTGCCCATATTCCGGGCGCCGACGGTCGCCACTTCCTTCCGCAGATGGCCGCGGACAGCGAGCTCGACAAGACGCTTGATTCCACGTTGTTTGTGCCCTATACGGCCGATGCCCGTGCGCACCTGCGTCCGATTCGCTTCCGCGCCGATATCGCCAACGTCAACCGCTGCGTGGGCACTATCTTGGGCAACGCGGTGACCAAGGCGCATCCCGAGGGCCTGCCCGCCGGCTCCATCACCATCGATTGCGATGGTTCGGCCGGTCAGAGCTTTGGTGCCTTCCTGCCGCGCGGCATTACGCTCAACGTGTGCGGCGACGCCAACGACTACTTTGGCAAGGGCCTTTCGGGCGGTGAGGTGTCGGTGCGCCCCAACCCGCATGCGACCTACAAGTTCGACGAGAACATCATCGTGGGCAACGTTGCGTTCTTTGGTGCCACGAGCGGCCGCGGCTTCATTAACGGTCTTGCCGGCCAGCGTTTTGCCGTGCGCAACTCCGGTGCCACCGTGGTGGTCGAGGGCTGCGGCAACCATGGCTGCGAGTACATGACGGGCGGTCTGGCGCTCATCCTGGGCGAGGTCGGGCAGAATTTTGCCGCCGGCATGACGGGTGGTGTGGCCTACGTCTTTGACCAGTACGGCACGCTCAGTGCCCGCGTGAACCATGAGAGCGTGGAGCTCAAGGCCCCGACGGCCGGCGAGCTGGCGCAGGTTCGCGAGCTCATCCAGGAGCACGTGGACGCGACGCAGAGCCCACGCGGCATCAAGCTGCTCTACAGCTTTGAGACGATGAGCAAGCACTTTGTGAAGGTCATTCCGACCGAGTACGAGCGCGTGCTGGCGATTGTCGCCGCGGGCGAGGCCGTGGGCAAGACGCATGCGCAGGCCGAGGAGTTGGCGTTTGACATCGTGACCGGCCGCGCGAGTGCCGCGGATGTCGCTCGCTTTGATGTCGCGGGCGGCGCTGCGGACACTGCGTCCGTGGCTGCCAGCTCTGTTGCTTCGACCAAGAAGGAGGCGTAAGTGCCATGGGCAAGCCCGGTGCTTTTCTTGATATCGATCGCGTGACCCACGAGCTACGCCCCGTGGAGGAGCGCAGCCGCGATTTCGATCCGCTGTACGTGGAGCTCGACGACGACGCGCGCCGTGCCCAGGCGAGTCGCTGCATGATGTGCGGCGTGGCGTTTTGCCAGATGGGCGCGAGCTTTGGCAAGGCGCGTCCGAGCGGCTGTCCGCTGCACAACCTGATTCCCGAGTGGAACGAGCTGGTGTACCGCGGCCGCTGGGACGAGGCTGCCGAGCGTCTGTCGCTCACCTCGCCCATGCCCGAGTTCACGAGTCGCGTGTGCCCGGCGCTGTGCGAGGCCGCGTGCAGCCTGGGTTCGGTCGATGGCCAGCCCACGACGATCCATGACAACGAGCGTGCGATTAGCGACCATGAGTGGGCAAATGGCGGTCCGCGTCGCTTTGAGCCGGCAGGGGAGGGCGCGCCCACGGTTGCCGTGGTGGGCTCCGGTCCTGCTGGCCTGGTGGCAGCATGGGAGCTTGCGCGTCGTGGCGCCCGCGTGACGGTGTTTGAGCGTGACGACCGCCCGGGCGGTCTGCTCATGTACGGCATTCCCAACATGAAGCTCGAGAAGTCTGTGGTCGAGCGTCGCGTGGCGCTCATGCGCGAGCTGGGCATTGTGTTTGAGCTGGGCGCTGACGTTACGAACCCTGCGGTAGCGGCCAAGCTCAATGGCTTTGACGCCGTTGTGGTGGCTGCCGGTGCTCGTGCGCCCCGCGGTCTTTCGGCTACGAATGTGGATGCTCCGGGCGTGGTGTATGCCGTGGACTACCTGACGGCTTCGACCGTCTCGGTGCTCGATGGCGGTGAGCCCGCGGTGAACGCGCGCGGCCTGGACGTTGTGGTCATTGGCGGCGGCGATACCGGCAACGACTGCGTGGGTACCGCGGTGCGCCAGGGTGCGCGCAGCGTGCGTCAGTTTGAGTTCTTGCCGGCCGCGCCCGATAAGCGTGCAGCGAGCAACCCTTGGCCGCAGTGGCCCAACGTTAAGAAGACCGACTACGGTCAGCAGGAGGCTATCGCTGCGATGGGTGGCGAGATGCGTGCCTGGGGCGTGGATACGCTCGAGGTGCTGCTGGACAAGAAGGGTGCGGCTGCGGGTCTGCGCGTGGTCGACCTGGACTGGTCGGCCGGCAAGCCCGAACGCATTGCGGGCTCCGAGCACGAGGTGCCGGCGCAGCTGGTGCTCATCGCCTGCGGCTTTACGGGTCCCGAGCACGGCGTGTTCAATGCCGTTGGCGTGCCCGTTGCCGCCGCTGGCCGTCCGTTGCCGGTGATGGCTGCCGAGGGCTCGCACCTCGCGGCCCGCGTGGATGGCGTTGCTGCGGATGCCGCGCCGGTGTATGTGGCGGGTGATGCCCGCAACGGCAGTTCGCTCGTTGTGAACGCCATGGCCGATGCCCTGGCCTGCGCAGCCGAAGTCGCCGAGGCGCTGGAGCTGTAAGGTAGTCATTTAAGAACGTCCCCCATGACTAGCCATTGGGGACGTTCTTTTTTGTCTAGTCGTTGGGGACACTCTTCGCGGGGCGCCTGTTCGTTTGTCGACGTACAAGTGTTCATTCGTCGACGTTTGCGCCTGTGCTACTCTGCTCTTTCTGTGGTGGCTGCGGGCATCTGGCTCAAAAGGGCGGGTTGGCTGTCTATGTCTACCTGCGGTTTCTTTGCGGTGTGCTCATTCGGTCAAGTGTCCCGTCAAGTGTTTGGTTAGCATCTGGTTTGCAGTCGAAGGCCTATTTTGCCCGCGCTTGCCTCGGTTGCCCGCCCTCCTCGTAAGCTCAAATTGAGGCCCATCAGTTTGAGGAGGATGCCATGACTGACCAAGTTTTTAACCGAGCAGAGCTGGCCGAAGCCGTTGGCAACGATATTGCCGACATGGCCCACTTTTGGATGCTGCGGAAGTTTCAATTCCTGGAGCCGGCGCGCGAGCAGTTCGAGATTATCGTCGATCCGTGGCTCAGCTATTGCGAGGAACCTTCTCAAAACGAAATCATGGCCTACAACATGGCGTTTACCGATTGGCTGCTGTTTGAGCGCCCCTATTACCACGGCAAGACGCTGTTGGAACTGTATGTGGACGAGCCGCCAGCGTCAATTTCTCCTGCTTCGCTCGGGCGTCTTAAGCAGGTGCGTGACACGCAGTATTTCTCGCGCTTTGGCATTTTGGACAAGGATCCCGCGACCGGCATGGTCGTGCTGAAGGATACGCGCACCGACCGTCGCTTTGACGTCTACGACCCACATATCGTGCAAAAGGAGCACTGGAACGATGGTGCGATTGCGGTGCGACTCGCGTGCGTCGACGATGTCTGGCTGACGGCGGGGCAGCTCTACCTGTATGACATCGCGCGCCTGAGCGACACGGCGGTCGACGGGCCGGGCGCGGTGCATCCCGAGGACCTAGAGGACGGTTTCGACACCTCGTGCGTCAGCTTCTTTTTGCGCCTGGTCCGCGACATCATGGGCGCCCAGGGGCGCTACGTGAAGTCGCTCAATATTTACGAGCAGGAATGGGAGTAGGGGATGGGCGGTTGTCGCCTGCCTTGCCCTCTGCCTTTATGTCTCGATCTGTAACGTTTAGGGACAAAAAACCGGTCTACCTGTTACAGATCGAGACGGAAGGTTGGCGGCTGCCGAAAGATCTTGTTCTGTAACAACTAGAGGTTCAAAGACTGTCTTCCTGTTACAGATCAAGACATTTGTCAGCGGAGGCAACAGCGGCGATGGTCCATTTGTCCGATGTGGTGGTGATGGAAGTGTCTAATACCGTTCTCAAACACAAGCATACGACTCGCAACACGTTGGCGCGGAATAGGATGCTCGCGCGGCTCACGGAGACGGCCAAGCAAGGTGCGCTGCTCGCAACGCATGACAATACCGAGCTCATGTGGCTGCGACGCCATGTTGGAACCGACGATATCGCGGAGCCCGAGCCGTACCTGTTCTGTTTTCAGCATGATTGGGATGCATTGACGCCGGCGGAGCGAGCGCTGAGGACTATCAAAGGGCTTGCGGTGTTTCATCCCGATTGGGCGTTTTGGGGTTATGACGCGGCACTTTTGTGGGGTCTGGAGGTGCCGAATGACCTGCTCGGGCCGCGTTTTCTTGTTAAGACGGGTTGTTCGGTGACGTTGAGCAGTGGGTGCAGGTTGTTGCGTCCGCAGATGGCGGGCGCGCTCGAGCGTGTTGATGGCGTGCGGGTGACGTCGTTTTGGCACACGGTGGAGGATTGCTTGCTGCGTGCGCCGTTTTCGTACGGGTTGGCGATTGCCGATTCTGCACTGCGGGCGAAAGGCGTATCACGTTGGGATTTGTGCGAGCGCCTCCGCGCCGATTGCGAGGGCAGGCGAGGGCATCGCAGGGCACAGGTGATTGCGTCGTATGCGGACGGGCTGTCCGAAAACGGCGGCGAGTCTCGGTTCCGAGCGTTCTTTATTGCGTACGGCTTTCCGGTTCCGGAGCTGCAGGTGGAGTTTCGCGATCCGCTCGATTCGAGCCAGGTGTTTCGGGTTGATTATTTCTGGAGGCTCGAGGATGGGACATGTGTCATCGGCGAGCTCGACGGGAAGGGAAAGTATACCCTGCAGGATGGTGGGGATCGGGGGTCGGTCGACCCATTCGTGGCAGAACGTCAGCGAGAGTCTCATCTGACGATGCTCGGGCACAAGGTGCTTCGGTTTAGGTTTGATGAACTCAAGAACCCGGGGAAGCTGGCTGAAAAGATGAGACTGGCGGGAATTCAACAGCGGGCCGATCTGGCTGAGGAATGGAGACGCCAGTGGTATGGGCGCTGAGAGGTTTTGTCTCGATCTGTAACATCAGGGGGCCCAATAACCCAGTACCTGTTACAGATTGAGACATTTCCTTGGTTTCGCTGGGGTGAGGCTGCAACGTATTCCGTCCCCCACATCCCCTCTTCCCTCCGTTAACCGATATGTTCGACTTTAGGTCGCTGCATTAGGTGATAATGGACAAATGTTCATGTTAATCGTGAGGGAGGAGCTCGATATGGCGTCTGCTGATCGTTCTACGTTGTTTATCAATGCGACCATTCTGGATGGTTCGGAGCATATGGAGCCGCAACCCGATATGGCCGTGACTGTTGAGCGCGGCGTCATCACCTGGATGGGGCCGAGTGCTGTGGCGCAGGCACCCGCGGGTGCCGAGGTTGTCGACCTGGGTGGTGCGTATCTCATGCCCGGTCTCATCAATATGCACGTGCATCTGTGCGGTTCGGGCAAGCCGGTTTCGGCGGGCGATGCGGGCGCGCTGATGAAGAAGCTCGACAATCCCGTGGGCCGCACCATCGTCCGCCACATCCTCAGAGGCAGCGCCCAACAGCAGCTGGCAAGCGGCGTGACCACGGTGCGCGGCGCGGGCGACCCGTTGTTTGCCGATATTGCCGTGCGCGATGCCATCGATGCCGGCAAGTATCAGGGTCCGCGTCTGGTGGCGCCGGGAACGGGCGTTACGGTGCCGGGCGGCCATGGCGCGGGCTTGTTCGCCCAGGTGGCCAACAGCCCCGTCGAGGCATCCGAGCAGGTGCGAGACCTGTATGCGCGCGGTGCCGACGTCATTAAGCTATTCGTAACGGGCGGCGTGTTCGATGCGACCGAGGTGGGCGAGCCGGGCGTGCTGCGTATGCCGGTGGAGGTTGCCGCGGCGGCATGCAAGGCGGCGCACGATATGGGCCTTCCGGTTATGGCCCATGTCGAGAGTACCGAGGGCGTGAAGGCCGCGCTTGAGGCCGGCGTTGACACGATTGAGCACGGCGCTCCGTTGACACCCGAAATCTTGGAGCTGTACCGTGGCGCCGCGGGCACACAGCTCGAGGGGCGTGCGCCGAGTGTGACCTGCACTATCAGCCCGGCGCTGCCGTTTGTATTGCTCGACCCGGAAAAGACCCATTCGACCGATACGCAAAAGAAGAACGGCGACATCGTGTGCTCGGGCATCATCGAGAGCGCCCGTGCCGCACTGGAAGCTGGCGTTAAGGTGGGCCTTGGCACGGACTCGAGCTGCCCGTTCGTGACGCAGTACGACATGTGGCGTGAGGTGGCCTATTTTGCCAAGTATGTCGGCGTGAGCAACGCCTTCGCGCTGCACACGGCCACGCAGGTCAATGCTGAGCTACTGGGGCTGGGCGGCGAGACCGGCACGATCGAGTGCGGCAAGGCCGCCGATATCCTGGTGACGCGCAAGAATCCGCTCGATGACCTGTGCGCACTGCGTGAGCCGATGCACGTGATGTGCCGTGGTGATCTGGTGCGCAAACTCAAGGTGAAGCGTATTCCCGAGGTGGATGCCGAGCTCGACACGATTATGGCCATGCCTGCCGAGGCGTTGGCCGAGGAGCTTGCCCGCGACGGCGTGGCGTAAGCGCGCGATATGGCGATGCGACAAGGGGGCAATCCTTTTGTCTTAAATTAGAAAAAGCCGAGGTCCCAGTGCGAGACCTCGGCTTTTATTTGTCCCATGGTATGGCGGCTAGGAGCGCGTCTCCATCTTGGCGTGGCACTTTGGGCAGGTGACGCGGATCTTGCCCTTGCCCTTGGGGACGGAGAGCATCTGGCCGCAGTTGGGGCACTTGAGGTATGCCGTGGTCTTGCGACCCTTCCACATCTTCTTGGCCGTGCGCTTGGCACGCTCAAAGTCTTCCTTACTGGTGCCGGCCGCGCGTGAGGTGCTGGCCGCTGCAGCGCCGCCGCCCAAGCTGGCGACGAACTTGCCCAAGCCGGGAACATTGGCGGTCGTGGCGACAAAGGCCTCGTTCTCCTTGCGACGTGCATCGATATTTTTGGACAGGCCGCGCAGCACGCCAATCACGATTACGGCGATGGCAATCCAGCTGAGCCACTGGATGCGGGCTATCGATCCGATCATCGCGATGACGATGCCGGCAAAACCCATCACGATGGTGAGTTCGTCAGCGCCATTGCGGCCCTTCATAAAGTCATTCATGCAAATTGCCTTTCATTCGATATGCCGCACGCCTTTATACCCGATTTAGAGCAAGGGGGACAGGTTAATCTGCACCAATGTGGTGCAAACGTACCTGTCCCCAATGCCCCAATTACTTGGAGAGTTTGTCGACGACGCGTTCGATTTCGGCGAGTTTGGCGGCTTTGAGGTCTTCGTCGCCCGATTCGATTGCCGAAGTCACGCAGCCCTCGATATGCGCCTTGAGCACGTCGGCGTTAATGCGCGCGAGGAGCGCCTGTGTGGCCATGAGCTGTGTGGAAATATCGACGCAATAGCGGTCCTCATCGACCATCCGCAAGATGCCGTCGATCTGGCCGCGTGCCGTCTTGAGCATGCGGGTCACCGATTTGTGGTCTGCCATCATGGCGGGTCCTCGTTTCTGGTCGGGGTGCGCGTGGGTCGTTACGCGGCGGTTACGGACAGGGCGTGGAACTTCTCGCCGGCGCCCTCGACGGCGGCAGCGAGCTGCTCAGCGGTCACGGTGTCGGCGCACTCCACCTGGACGGTCTGGGTCTCGTGATCGGCGTCGGCGTCGGTCACGCCGGCAACGTTGAGCAGTGCCGTCTCGACAGTAGCGTCGCAGTGACCGCACATGAGACCGGAAGTCTTGATCGTGTAACGCATGGGTATTCCTCTCTGTTGTGTCGGCTTTCCCAGGTGCCCGACCTTGACCTTCAAGCCGTCGCTCGCGTACCAAAGTACGCGTCGCTCCTCTTTCAGGCCAATCTCGGGCACCTGGAAAACCCGTTCTAAATGAACGTAATAGTGATCCTATTTTGCCACTTTAGGCATAAAGGATTTTAAGCGCAGCGCATTGGACACGACGCATACGCTCGACAGGCTCATGGCCGCGGCGCCGAACATCGGTGAGAGTTGCCAACCGGTGAGGGGGAAGAACACGCCCGCGGCGAGCGGAATGCCGATGCCGTTGTAGAACAGCGCCCAGAACAAGTCCTGCTTGATGTTGCGAATCGTGGCGCGCGAAAGCTCGATGGCGCGGGCGACGTCCATGAGGTCGCTGCGTATGAGAACCACATCTGCCCCTTCTTTGGCGATGTCGGCGCCGGTGCCGATGGCAAGGCCCACGTCGGCGCGCGCCAGGGCGGGGGAGTCGTTGATGCCGTCGCCCACCATGGCGACCTTACTGCCCGCATCCTGCAGCTCGCGCACGTGGCGCTCCTTGTCGGCGGGAAGCACGTCGGCGATGACCTGCTTGCTGGTCAGTCCCACGCGGCGGGCGATGGCCTCGGCCGTCACGCGGTTGTCGCCGGTGAGCATGCGCACGTCGACGCCAAGCGAGCGCAGTGCGGCGATGGCCCCGGCGCTCGTCTCCTTGACCTCGTCAGCCACGGCAATGGTGCCGGCAAGCTCGCCGTTCTTGGCAAAGAACAGCGGCGTCTTGCCCTCGGCGGCAAATTGTTCGGCAAGACCCGCGGGCACGGTAACGCCCAGTTCGTCCATCAGGCGTACGTTGCCGGCTGCAATGGCGTTTTGCCCCTCGCGCGCCGTAACGCCTCGCCCGGGCACGGCAGCAAAGTCCTCGACCATGCGCGCGACGATCCCGCGTGTCTCGCACTCGGCCATAATCGCCTCGGCCAGCGGGTGCTCGCTCGAGCGCTCCAACGCGGCGGCCAACTTGAGCAGCGCCTTTTCGCTCATAGCGGGCGAGCCGTCGGCGCGCGCAGCAACCACAATATCGGTCACGGCGGGTTTGCCGCGGGTGACGGTGCCGGTCTTATCGAGCACCACGGTGCCCACGTTGCGCAGATTCTCCAGCGCCTCGGCGCTCTTAAACAGGATGCCCATTTCGGCGCCCTTGCCGGTGCCCACCATGATGGCGACGGGCGTGGCCAGGCCGAGTGCGCACGGGCAGCTGATCACCAACACGGCTACGGCGGAGGTGAGCGCCTCGTTCACGCTGCCGGTCAGCGCCATCCACGCCACAAAGGTCACGGCCGAGATCGCAAACACCACGGGCACGAAGATGCCGGCGACCTTGTCGGCCAGGCGGGCGATGGGCGCCTTGGTGGCATTGGCGTCCTCGACGAGCTGGATAATCTTGGCGAGCGACGTGTCGGCGCCCACGCGTGTGGCACGGAAGGTAAACGAGCCGGTGCGGTTGACCGTGGCGGCGTTGACGGTGTCGCCGGCGGTCTTTTCCACGGGGATGGACTCGCCGGTGAGCGCGCTCTCGTCCACGGCCGAGCTGCCCTTGAGCACCACGCCATCGACGGGGATGGACTCGCCGGGGCGCACACGCAGCACCTGGCCGGGCAGAATAGCATCGACGTCGACGGTGGCCTCGGTACCGTCCTCGGCCACGACGGTCGCGGTCTTTGGCGCCAGGTCAATGAGCGCCTCGATGGCGCCGCCGGTTTTGGACTTGCTGCGCGTCTCGAGGTATTTGCCCACGGTGACGAGCGACAAAATCGTGCCGGCGCTTTCAAAATACAGATTGTCCATGCTCGTCATCATGGCCTCGTGGACCTGACCCGCGGCTAGTTGGTCGGCCATGATGAACATGGCGTAGAGCGACCAGGCGATGGAGGCGGTGGCGCCCACGGCAATAAGGGCGTCCATGGTGGGTGCGCCGTGCGCGAGCGATTTAAACCCGTTGATAAAGTACGCGTCGTTGATGTAGACGATGGGGATGAGCAGGGCGAGCTCGGTGAGAGCGAGCGTCATGCTGTGGGTGTGGTCGGTGAAGATGCCGGGCAGCGGCCAGCCGAGCATGTGCCCCATGCCTATGTAGAACAGTGGGATGAGGAAGACGATCGAGACGATGAGGCGGGTGCGCATGGCAGAGGCGGCGGCCTCCAACTTTTTGGTGGGCGACTCCATATGGGCGGCGCCGGACCTGGCTTGCGCACTTCCGCTTTGGACAGCGTCGGTGCCCGTGCTGACGGGCGAGGCCGAGTAGCCAGCGCGATCGACGGCGGTGCAGATGTCGTCGGGGGTGACCTGCGCGGGGTCATAGTTCACCAGCATGGAACCGGCGAGCAGATTGACCGCGACGCTCTCGACGCCGTCGAGCTTGCTCACGGCACGGTCCACGTGCGCCTGACAGGCGGCGCACGTCATGCCTTCCACATCGAATTTATCTTGAGCCATGGCTTCTCCTTTCTGTAGTTCGGTGTTGGAATTGTTAACCCGCCGATACTATACACCCATACCCCCTGGGGGTGTTCAGTACAGAAATAATATATGAGATTTCGTTACAGATGAGGATGGATGGTTGGCCGATGGACCGTCCCAACCAATCATCTCAATCTGTAACAACTAGACCCGTTTTTGTCGAGTAACTGTTACAGATCTAGACATTACATCGAGTCACAACTTAACGTCTCGTTCTGTAACATCTAGACCTGTATCTGCCGAGCTAGTGTTACAGATCAAGACAATTGACGGGGAGGGGTCCCGTCACGGCAAGACGCCCGCCGCCTAGATACAGAACCCGGGGATCACACAGGTTAGCTTGTTTGGCTTTTCCGCAGGCGTTGCGTACGTAAAGACGTCGCCGTCGTGCCCCACGCGGTTCATATAGAGCGTGCCTTCGCTCTCCGATGTGTCGGGGCTCACCGTGCGCTCCCACCAACAGGTGTCCTTGCCCTTCCACTGGCGGACCATCGTCTCGTTCGTGGAATACGGGCTCACCTTGAGCTCGCGGAAGAGCTTATACTCCTTGCCCTCGCCGTTGTAGATGTCTGCCAGGTAGTGATAGCCCTCGGTAAACGAATCGGGCGGTTGCGTACCGCACAGCTCGACCATGGCGGGCAGCCAAAGGGTTGCGGGCAACTCGCTCAGACACGATGCGCTGTTGGCGGCGCCCACATTGTTCGAGACCTTCTTGACCCCTTTAATGAGTGCGCGCAACTCGTTGGGCAGCAGCTTAAGGCCGTCGCCGTTGAGCCATTCCCGCAGCTCGCAATCTGCCCAGCCGGCGCTCGGCGGTTCAGCCGCAGCGTTGCGCTCGGCAATACCCGCATCGAACATAAACGTCAGTCCGGCCTTGCCCGTCCCGTCCAGAAGCTCATCGTGGCGGATGCCCACAAGCTGCGCGCCAACCTGCAGCCCGTTGGTGAGCGTGACACGCTTGGTACACGGATAGGGGATATGCCCATCGGCATCGAGCAGATGATAGCGCTTGGCAATCTCGCGTGCCTCGCTACGGGTCTCGGCGGCCTTAATCTTGAGCGAGATCTCCTGCAGCTGATCCCAAGTGTAGTCGTCAAGCGAACCGCGGATGCCGTCCAGGTAGTCGGGGATGCCAAAGCCATGGGTCGCCGCCCCAATGACGCTGAGCCCCGCAACGGCTGCGATAGCGCCGCCGATAATAAAGCGGCGGCGGGTCATGGCATCGTGCCGGGCCTGATTCAGGATCTCTCGTGCGCGCTCGCCGGCGACGTCGACCTTAAGGTGCGTGCCAGAATCGATATCAATTGCGGCCTCGTCTCCTGTGCTTTCGCGGCCCTCGGATTCGGCATCGGTGAGGTATGCCGAGAGCACCTCGAGCATCTGCTGCTCGGTGGGACGATCGCACTGCTCGACTGAGAGACCCTTCATGATGATTTGGACGAGCGCTTCATCGCCCTCGCAGCGCGGCTCGAGCGGTGCCGGCTTGGTCTTGGTCTTTACGAGATAGAACGAGCCGGTTGCAGCGGCGTCCGTCGACTCAAAGTCAAACGGTTTGCGACCGCTGTAGAGCTGGTACAAAATGCTCGAAAGCGCATAGACGTCGATTGCCGGCGAACGGCGAAGGGCCGCGATGCCTTCGATATCCTGCGTGAGCATCTCGGGCGCGGCGTATGCGGGCGTGGCAAAGCGCCAGATGTCGGCGCGCCGGGTGATCGTGTCGTCGCCGAGAGCCATGGTCGCGGAGCCCATGTCGATGAGGCAGGGGTCAAAGGAACAATCAGCAATCTGCTGCTCGAGCGTTCGGCTGGTGGTGCGGAACATGATATTGGCAGGCGAAAGGTCGCGATGGACGACCGGATTCACAAGGCCTTGGGTCATCAAGAGCGCACGAAGCACGGCGTTTCCGACGGCGGCGACCATCTGGGTGGTCAGCCCGCCCGAGGCGTCGTGAGGAAGCAGGGGCAGCGCCTGCTTGAGTGAGGTGCCCTCGACCCACTCCATGAGGATGAGCGGGTCATCCTCGCACGATCCGTAGCCGTAGACGCGCGGAAATCCGCGCAGGTGCGAGACGGTACACAGATGACGGTACTCCTCGAACAACGCGGCGGTGTTGGCCAGGTGCGCTGCCGATTGCTCGGCGGAGCGGTCGGGGGCTTGGCCGGAAAGGATGGCGTTGTCCTTGAGTAGCTTGACGGCAAAGACCTCGCCGCTCGTGTTGGTCGCGCGCAGCACGTGCCCGATGTTGCCGTTGTTGCGGTGGGCCGTTTGGAGAATAAGCGTCATAAACCGACGCTTGGCGTCGTCCTCGGCGCTGGGGTCGACCGCCACGGCGGTATCGAACGTGTCAAGACGGATGAGTTTGTCGCCATAGGCGCTATCGGTAGTATCCATGGCGTTCCTTTGTCTGGCATGGGTTGCCGCGCGTATACGTGAGCAGTGCGGATATCGGTAAAGTACCATGATAGCCGCACTGCCCACGTATACTGCTGAGTATTGTCGTTTACGACGCAGAAGGTAGAAGACGAAAGACGGACGCGGCCGTCTTTCGATCGCCGTCCGCGCTAGTCCACAATGACGAGAAATGTCGTGTAGAGACCCAGATGGATCCTGTCGCTGTTGGCTATTTCCACCGGGGGATAGATCTTGCCAGGCTCGCGTTGGTCGCGCGGCGGCTCAATCACAATATCGCCGTCGCCTGCACCCGATTCGAGTACCGTGCCGTTGGTCGATCCAAGGCCCTGGGCGTACCAGTGCTCACCCTCAAGCCAAATGCGAAGATGCTCGCGCGATGCGTCGGCGCCCACATCGGTGATGCTGGGCGAGGTTTTGGGCAAAGAACCAATCACGGTGCCGCGCGGATCGCGTGTGAGGGGATGGATTTGCATGTCAACGCTGTTTCCGGCGTGCGTCCTAAGCAAGCCGAGGTTGGGAGCGACGGCGCGCGGTTGATCCAAGCTGCTCAAAAAACTACGACCGACGGTGGTCTCGGTGGTGCCAAAATGCCCGCCCGTCTTGCTGTCGCAAAAGCGCTCGACGGTGGCCACGCCCTGAACGGGATCGGCGAGCGCCCCCGTTGCCACAAAGAGCATAAGGTAAAGCGTGCTTTTCTCACGCACGGCATTGCCGTCAAAGTTGTCGATGCGATTGAGGGCATTTGCATATAGGCGGCTGTCCAGCTTGTAGCTGGCGAGAGCCGACATCATTTCGTTGGCGGCCGGACCGCGATAGTGCTCAGCGATTGCCCGATAGGCGGACTCGCCGCCGCCGAGCTTGCTGCAGATTGCCGAGGAAAGGTTGAGCGTGGTGACGGTAAAGTCGCTGTAGATGGAGGGCGCGCACTGGTCAGGCTTGCGATGGACGATGTAACGGGTGAGATACGAGCGGTTGGAAGAGCATTTCTCGAGCAGGGTACTGCCGAGATAAGAGTTTCCATTGATGAGCATTCGGGCGATCTCGAGATGTTTAAGACCGCCGAACGAGCGAATATCGTTATAGAGGACCGAGCAAGGCGTCTCTGCTGCCACGGATACCTCCTTTGATTGCTTCCTAGCCAATATGGCGATAGGAATTAATGGCCCCCGGTGGGCGACGTATTAAATGGCTGCGCAATATATAGCGTAACCAAAGCAACATTATAGGCCACATGTTCGAAATTGCAGGAAGACTGAGAGATTTGGTTTGGACTGGACGGAAATCCCCCTCTGTCTTGATCTATAACAATTAGGACCCGGTTTTGTCCCGCAGCTGTTACAGATTGAGACAATCAGCCGGGCCCACCTCGTCCACCTCGTCATCTGTGGTTTACGTGGGGGCATGCGAAGCACGGGTATACTAACCGGCGGCGAATCTGCTCCATCGCTTAGAGCTGCTGCGTCTGGACGGCGCGTGATAGAGCTGCCAAAGCGATCGCCAGCGTGCTGAGCAACGTCCTCTCTGTGCGCACCCGTTTTTGTATGTATTAGCGCACTACCAAGCACGCCCGTGCGGCCGCATGCCGTGCCCATAACGCGTGCAGATAAGGAACAACGACATATGCGTAATTCTGTATCCGACGTCACGGACGCCGAGATTCTGGACGAGACCCGCGAGGCCATGACCCAGGCTGCCTTCGATGCCGCCGACGAGGCAAATGCTGCCCAGGCCGTCGAGTCCGCTACCGAGAGCCTGCCCGCCTTTGACGAGCTGGGGCTTTCCGACGAGATGCTTCGTGCTATCGAGAACCTGGGCTACACGGCGCCAACGCCTGTTCAGGCCGGCTCCATCCCTGTGGTGCTCGAGGGCCGTGACCTGCTTGCCGCCGCTCAGACCGGCACCGGCAAGACGGCTGCCTTTTTGCTGCCGACCATGAACAATCTGGAGCACATCGCTCCTCCCAAACCCGTGCGCGAGCGCGGCGGCCGCAACCGCCGTCGCGGTGTTAAAAAGCCCGAGGGCAACGGCCGTGGCCCCGTGATGCTCGTCATCACCCCCACGCGCGAGCTTGCCCAGCAGATCGACGAGGTCGCAAGCAAAATCGCCGACGTCACCGGCCATGTTGCCGTGACCGTCGTGGGCGGCGTGAGCTACAAGCCGCAGACCGCGGCACTTAAGTACGGCTGCGACATCCTGGTCGCAACGCCGGGCCGTCTGGTCGATCTGATCGAGCAGGGTGCCTGCCACCTGGGCGAGGTCAAAGTGCTGGTACTCGACGAGGCCGACCGCATGCTCGATATGGGCTTTTTGCCCGCCGTCCGCCGCATTGTGCGCGAGACGCCGGCCGAGCGCCAGACGCTGCTGTTCTCGGCGACCCTCGACGAGGAGGCCGTGGGCGAGATCACCGATCTAGTGAGCGACCCGGCCCGCGTGGAGATCGCGCCCGCTACGTCGACCGCCGACACCGTCGACCAGTTTGTATTCCCGGTGTCCATCGAGGCCAAGAACAACCTGCTGCCCGAGTTCCTCAAGAAGGAGGGCCCGGAGCGCACTATCGTCTTCATGCGCACCAAGCACCGCGCCGACAGCTGCTGCCGTCGTCTGGAGCGTAAGGGCATCAAGGCCGCCGCGATTCACGGCAACCGCAGCCAGGCCCAGCGCGAGCGTGCCCTTTCGGCCTTCCGCGACGGCACCGTCGACGTGCTGGTGGCAACCGATGTTCTCGCCCGCGGCATCGACATTAGCGACGTGCGCTACGTCGTGAACTTTGACGTGCCGGCCGAGCCGACCGACTATATCCACCGCATTGGCCGTACGGGCCGCGCCGGCGAGCTGGGCTGGGCCATTACGTTTGTGACCGAGCAGGACGTCGATGAGTTCTACGAGATCGAGAAGCTCATGGACAAGACGGCCGATATTTACGAAGCCGGCGACCTGCATGTGGGTCCCAACCCGCCTGCGGTTGATCCCGAGCGCGACCCTGCGGCCTTTAAGGTGAAGAAGAAGACTAAGCGCGGCAAGTCCAAGAGCAAGAAGAAGCTTGAGCAGGCGCGTCGCGACGGCAAGCGCAACGGCGACGATTACGGCGATGTTGCCGGTCGTTCCAACCGCGGTCGCGACGAGCGCCGCGGCGACGGCGAGCGTCCGAGCCGTCCCAAGCGCGGCGGCAAGACCCGCGTGCGCGAGGGCGTTCAGGCTCGCGTGGACGAGGCTGTTGAGAGCGTGGCTCGCGAGGTAGCTGCCGAGGAGCGCGGCGGTGCTGGTGCCGCTGAGCAGCCTGCGCGCGGCAACCGTGCCGAGCGTCGTGCCAAGCAGTTCCAGGGCGAGGCACACCGCCGTCGTCGTGAGGACGAGGACCGCGGCGGTCGTCGTCGTGTCGAGCGCGAGGACGAGGGCCGCGGTTCGCGCGGTGGCAAGCGCGGTGCGGGCGACCGCCGGCGTTCCGGTCGCGATGGCGAGCGCGGCGGCCGTGATGAGCGCCGTGGCGGCGAGGGCCGCGGTTCGCGTGGCGAGCGTGGTACTCGCGGCGGCGAGTCCCGTGGCGGCAAGCGCTTTGATGAGCGCGGTGGCCGTGGCGGCGAGCATCGCGAGGGCACTCGTGGCAATGGCAGCCGCAGCGGTGCTGGCCGCTCTAACGAGTCGCGCGATCGCCGCGATCCGCGTGCCAGCCGCGATCGTCGCGATGACTGGCGCAACTACGACGATACCCGCGAGGAGCGTCGTGGCGGCTATCGTGGCGGGCGTGGCGGCAACCAGGCCGGCTCCCGCGGCGGCCGTGCCGGTGGTCGCGATAATCGTGGTAGCTATGGCAATAGTCGTGGCGGCAAGCGCGGCGGCAGCTCCCGTCGCCCCGGTGACGGCGGCGGCAAGCGCAAGTAACATACGCATCGCCCGCTAGAGCGAGGTGAACCAAGGGCCCCGAGCAACTACGCTCGGGGCCCTTTTTGTTTGCCGTATCCGATCGCTAGTTCAAATGTGATTTCCTCGGGAATGCATCTAGAGGATGCCGTGGGCCTGTTTCCTACCATGCGGCAATGGGTCCCATGGGGTGCGCCGTGCATTTTTTGGAGTATTCTGCAGTTCGAGTTGTCTGCATATGATTTGACGTCGCCAACGGTGGCTTTCGGATATCCCTAGCGAGCGTTCTGAGTCAGATTTCGTCGTTTTCCGGAGCAGGGGCGCGTCATTCTCGCCATGTCGGAACCCAAAATGACGCAGCGCCCTAAAGGTTTGCCCGCTCGGGGTATTGCTGGCGCGGTCACGTTGCAGAATACTCCGTTTTTTGCACGGGCCAGGATGTGGTACCTCGGGAGAACACGGCGGTATCCCGTAAATATATACAATCTGTACCGTAATTTATACAAAACGAAGAGGCAGACAGCGTAGGGTGGGTGCATTGGGGTGCTTGGTGCACCAAAACGGGGATCCCATGCGCCGTATACTCTGGCTGGATGTGAAAGCGGCTTGACGCGTTGCCAGGCGTAGGGGAGGGTGCCTCGATGAGCGTATTCGAAATTGTGTTTAGTCCGACGGGTGGAACGCGGAAGGTGTCTGGCCTTGTGGCCGGGGCACTGGGCAAGAATACCGTTACCGTCGATCTGGCCGATAGCGGGCTAGATTTCAGCGCTGTCTCGATGACTGAGGACGACGTGGCCGTAATCTCTGTGCCGGCGTATGCCGGTAGAATCCCGGCTGTGGTGGCTGACCGGTTGGGCATGGTGCGAGGCAACGGGGCTCGGGCAGTTTTGGTTTGTGTATACGGAAACCGCGCGTTTGAGGACACGCTCGTAGAGCTGGAGGACGTTGCGAAGCATGCGGGATTCCGGGTGATCGCGGCAGTTGCGGCCATTGCAGAACATTCCATTGCGCGACAGTTTGCTGCCGGTCGTCCGGATGCGCAGGATGCGGCGCAGCTTGCTGAGTTTGCTCAGCAAATTCAGCAAAAGCTGTTGGCTGAGGATGCGTCCGAGCCCTCTATCCCCGGCAATCGTCCTTATAAACAAGCCGGAGGTCACCGCATGGCACCCGAGGCAACAGAGGATTGTGTCTCCTGCGGTGCATGCGCCGCGGCGTGCCCCGTTTGCGCTATCGACAAGAGTGACCCCAAACGAGCAGCTGGCGAGGCGTGCATCTCCTGCATGCGCTGCATCGCCGTATGTCCGCGAGGTGCTCGCAAGCTTGATTCCAACAAACTATCCGCTGTTTCCCAGATGCTGAGCAAGGTTTGCGTCGCGCGGAAGGAATGCGAGCTCTTCATCTAGCGCAAGTGAGATTGGTGCAAACAAACCTGGCCCTTTTGCACCAAAAACGATCCGTTTTCCTCCGTTCCCAAGGGATCATGTGATCCGAAGGAGACGGAGGAAAACGGATCAAAAAGGAAAAATAGTAAGGCGCTCTTTTTCACATTGAATATTGCAATTTGGTAATGCGTTTTATCAAATATGGCATTTATCTGCGGTAATGTTCTTTTTCACCGCTGAGGGTGACATTTTATACCGCCTGCCGAACTGTGTTTAGACCTAACACATTTTTAGGTCAGTGTTGTGCGTGTAGCAACTTCGCCCGGCCTCGCCTCCGGGTTGCCACATGAGAGGGGATCTTATGGCACGACTGCATGTAATGGAACGCAGCCACGCTCAGGCCGTCATGGACGACCTGCACGATGCGCTCGGACGTCGTCTGGCGGTGAGTTCGCTCGCCCCGTGTCCCGTCGAGTTTACGGCGGCGCTCGTCAACCTGTGCTCGACACAGAGCTGCGGCAAGTGTACGCCCTGCCGCGTGGGCCTGAGCGCGCTGAGTGATCTGCTCGCCGATGTGCTCGAGGGCCGCGCTGATGAATCCACGCTCAACCTGATCGAGCGCACCGCCCGTACCATCTATCTTTCGAGCGACTGCGCCATCGGCTACGAGGCCGGCGCCATGGCGCTCACGGCCATTCGCGGCTTCCGCGACGATTTTGAGCATCACATTCGCGAGCACTCCTGCGGCTTTGATCGTGAGGCCCGCGTCCCGTGTGTCTCGGGCTGTCCGGCGCACGTCGACATTCCTGGTTACATTTCGCTCGTCGAGGCCGGCCGCTATGCCGATGCCGTCAAGGTCATCCGCAAGAATAACCCGCTGCCGCTCGTTTGCGGCCTGGTGTGCGAGCATCCCTGCGAGATGCATTGCCGCCGTGGCATGGTCGACGACCCCATGAACATCCTCGCCCTCAAGCGTTTTGCCGTTGAGCACAGTGACCTCAACGACCACAAGCCGCATGTAGTGGACGACACCGGTAAGCGCGTCGCCGTGATCGGCGGCGGCCCGGCCGGCCTTTCCTGTGCCTACTACCTGGCCGTGATGGGCCACAAGGTGACCATTTTTGAGCAGCGCCACCACTTGGGCGGCATGCTGCGCTACGGCATCCCCAGCTATCGTCTGCCGCGCGAGCGTCTTCAGGCCGAGATCGACTGGATCTTGAGCGCCGGCATCGACGTGGAGCTCGACCACTCCGTGAACGGTGAGGAGCTCGCCCGTCTGCGCGACGAGTCCGATGCCGTCTACCTGGCCATCGGTGCCCACAGCGACAAGAAGCTCGGCCTTCCGGGCGAAGAGGCGCCCGGCGTGGAATCGGCCGTCAAGATGCTGCGCGCCATCGGTGACGACGAGCTGCCCGACCTGAGTGGCCAGCGCGTGTGCGTCATCGGCGGCGGCAACGTGGCCATGGACGTGGCACGCTCTGCCGTGCGCTGCGGTGCCGAAAAGGTGAGCAGCGTCTACCGTCGTCGCATCTGCGATATGACGGCTCAGGACGCCGAGATTGCCGGCGCCCAGGCTGAGGGTTGCGAGGTTCTGGAGCTCACGGCGCCGCTCGCCATCGAGACGGGCGAAGATGGTCGTGTGAGCGGCCTGCGCGTGCAACCGCAGATTATCGGCGAGCCCCGTCGCGGTCGTCCGGCCCCGCGTGCCGCCGCCACGCCCGAGCGCGTCATCCCCTGCGAGCGCGTGTTTGTTGCCATTGGCCAGGACATCGATTCCAAGCCGTTTGAGGATATGGGCATCGCCTGCAAGTGGGGTCGCGTCGTCACCGATTCGGACGGCGCCGTGCCCAACTTTGATGGCCTCTTTAGCGGCGGCGACTGCCAGACCGGTCCCGCCACCGTCATCCGTGCCATCAACGCCGGCCGCGTGGCTTCGGCAAACATCGACCGCTATCTGGGCTTCGACCACAAGATCAAGCTCGACGTGGAACTGCCGACCGTTCAGTTTAAGGGCAAGCACGAGTGCGGCCGCTGCGAGCTGGGCGAGCGCGAGGCCGGCGAGCGCATTCACGATTGGAGTCTGGTCGAACAGGGCCTTACCGAGGAGGAGGCACGCCAAGAGGCGAGTCGCTGCCTGCGTTGCGACCACTTTGGCTTTGGCGCGTTCCGCGGAGGGAGGAACCTGGAATGGTAGAGCTCAACAACCCCACTGTCAGCGATAACACCGAAAGCGGAGCACTCAATATGGTCAAGCTCACTATCGATAATTGCGAGGTCGTGGTACCCGAGCACACCACGATTCTGGACGCGGCCAAGTCCGTCGGTATCCAGATTCCCACCCTGTGCTACCTGCGCGATCTAAACGAGATCGGCGGCTGCCGCGTGTGCGTGGTCGAGGTTGAGGGCTGCGACCAGCTGGTTGCCGCCTGCAACAACTACGTGCTCTACGGCATGGTGGTCCACACCAACAGCCCCAAGGCCCGCGAGGCGCGTCGCACCAACGTGCAGCTGCTACTGTCCCAACACGACTCGCGCTGTACGAGCTGCGTGCGCAGTGGTAACTGCAACCTGCAGACCATCGCCAACGACCTGGGCATCTTCTATCTGCCGTACGAGCAGCACCTGGCGCGCGAGGGCTGGGACTTCGATTTCCCCATCATCCGCGATAACGACAAGTGCATTAAATGCATGCGCTGCATCAAGGTGTGCGAGAGCGTGCAGGGCCTAGGGATTTGGGACCTGACCAACCGCGCCACGCATACCACCGTGGGTACCCGCGGGCGCGCGCCGATCGGCAAGACCGATTGCGTCGCGTGTGGTCAGTGCATCACGCATTGTCCGACGGGTGCGCTGCGCGAGCGCGACGATACCGAGACCGTGTTCGATGCCATCGCCGATCCCGACAAGATCGTGCTGGTGCAGATTGCGCCGGCCGTGCGTAGCGCCTGGGGCGAGGAGCTCGGTATTCCGCGCGATGAGGCCACCGTCGAGCGCCTGGCCTGTGCGCTGCGCCGCGTGGGCTTTGAGTACGTGTTCGACACCGATTTCTCGGCCGATCTCACCATTATGGAGGAGGGCTCCGAGCTGCTCGAGCGCCTGGGTAAGGCCGCCAAGGGCGAGGGCGACAGCCGCAGCTGGCCCATGTTCACGAGCTGCTGCCCGGGCTGGGTACGCTTTGTGAAGGCGCGTTACCCCGAGTTTGTCGACAGCCTGTCCACGTCCAAGTCGCCGCAGCAGATGTTCGGCGCCATCGCCAAGACCTACTACGCCAAGGTGCTGGGCGTGGAGCCCGAGCGCCTGTTTGTGGTGTCCGTGATGCCGTGCACGGCCAAGAAGGCCGAGTGTGCGCTGCCGAGCATGGTGGGCGAGGGCGGCGCGCCCGATGTGGACGTTGCGCTGACGGTGCGCGAGATGGTACGCATGATTCGCGCGAGCCACGTGAGCGTCGACACGCTTACCGAGGAGCCGCTCGATACGCCGCTGGGCTTCGGCACGGGCGCGGGCGTGATCTTTGGCGCCACGGGAGGCGTGATGGAGGCTGCCGTGCGCTCGGCCTATTACCTGGTGACGGGCAAGAACCCCGATGCGGATTTCTTTACCGACGTGCGTGGCCTGAATGGCTGGAAGGAGGCCGTGGCCGATATCGATGGCACCAGGGTGCGCGTCGCCGTGGCGCACGGGCTGGGCAACGCTGCCCGCCTGCTCGATGCGATTCGCGACGGCCGTGCGAGCTATGACTTCGTCGAGGTCATGGCGTGCCCGGGCGGCTGCGTCGGTGGCGGCGGTCAGCCCATCCACGACGGTTGCGAGCTGGCTGCCGAGCGTGGCCAGGTGCTCTGGGGCCTCGATGCGAACGCCGAGATTCGCTTCTCGCACGAGAATCCCGATGTCCAGGCGTGCTATCGCGAGTTTTTGGGCGCGCCGCTCTCGCCGCTGGCCGAGGAGTTGCTGCATACCGACCATCATGCCTGGTCGATGCCTAACGAGGGGACGTGCTAGCGATGCGCGCGTTTGATTTTGAGATGTCGCGCCGGGGGTTTGCCTCGGCGCTCGCCGCGGGCGCCCTGTCGCTTGCGCTCGCGGGCTGTGGCGGCGGGGCTGCCGGTGCCGGGTCTGCCGCGGGCTCGGCTGCCGGTGGTGCGGCGACCGCCGCGGAGCCCGTCGAGGTGCACGTCGCCTCGCTCAAGGGGCCGACCTCGATTGGCCTGGTGCAGTTTATGGACCAGGCTGCCGATGGCGAGACGGACAATAAGTTCGACTTTGCGATCAACACTGCCGGCGACGAGATTGTGCCCAAGGTCATTCAGGGCGATATCGATATCGCCCTGGTACCCGCCAACGTGGCGAGCGTGCTCTACAACAAGAACGAGGGCGCGGTGCAGGTCATCGACATCAACACGCTGGGCGTGCTGAACGTTGTGACGGGCGACGCGAATGTGGCCTCGTTTGGCGATCTGGCGGGCCATACCGTCTATATGACGGGCAAGGGCACCACGCCGGAGTACGTCATGAACTACTTGCTGGAGCGCGCGGGCCTGACCGGCCAGGTGGCGCTTGAGTTTAAGAGCGAGCCCACCGAGGTGCTGTCGGCGTTGCTTGTCGACCCGTCCGCCGTGGGCGTGCTGCCGGAGCCGTTCAAGACGGCGGCCATCGCCAAGAGCGAAGGCAAGCTGTCGGCGCCGGTAAGTCTGACCGATGTGTGGGATGAGCTGGCGGGTGACACGGGCTCCCGTTTGCTGACGGGCGTGACCGTGGTGCGCCGGGCCTTTGCCAAGGAACATCCCGAGGCCGTGGCGGAATTCTTGAGCTGCCATGCGGCGAGCGTTGAGGCCGTGAACGCGGCGCCGGCAGACTGGGCTCAGGCCGTGGTCGATGCGGGCATCGTCGATAACGCCGCGATTGCCGAAAAGGCGATTCCCGGGTGCATGCTCGTGTGCCAGACGGGGAAGGATATGAAGGCGGCGCTCGACGGGTATCTGCAGGTGCTGGCTGATGCGGACGCGAGCGCCGTGGGCGGCAAGCTCCCGGCCGATGATTTCTACTACATGGAGTAGCCCGTGCGTGTGTTTGCTCGACAAATGACAGTGCGTGTGAAGGCGGTGGCGGCAGCAGGTGCCGTTGCCGCCTTTTGGCTTGCCGTGTGGGTGCTGGTGGCGGGTCTCGTGGCGCAACCATTGATTTTGCCGGGGCCGGTCGCTGTCGTGGTGGCGTTGCTGCGGCTGGCATGTGATGCCGGGACGTGGGCGATTCTGGTGGGTTCAGGCGCACGGATCTTGGGCGGGCTGGCGCTTGCCGCGGTGTGCGGCGGCGTGATGGCGGGAGTCTCGGTGCGCTCGCGCCTGGCTGCCCGCCTGGTGGCGCCGGTGCTTTCATTTATTAAGGCGACGCCGGTTGCCTGCGTGGTGGTCTTGCTGCTCATTTGGCTGGGGTCGGCGCGCGTGAGCATCGCCGCCGTCTTTTTGATGGCGCTGCCGGGCGTGTATTTCTCGCTGGTTGAGGGTTTGGCGCAAGCGGATAAGCCACTGGAGCAGATGTTTCGCCTGCATGGCGTGCGGGGCTGGCGACTGTTTTGCGCCCACACCTGGCGCGAGGTCCTGCCGTTTGTGCTTTCGTGCGCCCGCGCCGTGATTGGCATGAGCTGGAAGGCCGGTGTGGCGGCGGAGCTGATCGGCATGGCGGCGGGCACCGTGGGTGAGCGCATCTATCAGGCAAAGCTGTTGATCGAGACGGCTGATCTGCTGGCGTGGACCGTGCTGGTCGTTGCCGCCTCGTGGGCGTGTGAGCGCGTGCTGGTGTGGTCGCTGCGGGTTTCGGGGCCCGTGGCATGGCGTGTTGCCGTGCGGGCGCATGGGCGTGGTACTCGCGGGCGTTCGGGCGACCCTGCTGGCGCCGGCGCTGCGGCGGAGCTTGCGCTTGCCGTGGGCGATCGGGCGCCCTGGGCGCCGGCGCTCGACGGACTGGTACTTCGCGTGCCCGCCGGTGGGCGTACCTGCGTGATGGGCGCCTCGGGTGCGGGTAAGTCGACGCTCCTTGCCCTTGCGGCGGGGGAGTGCGCGCCATGCTCCATGGTGTTTCAGGATGTACGCCTGGTCGAGGACGCCTCTGCTTTGGATAACGTGCTGGTGTGCGCCGATGCACGCGTGAATACCTCGAGTGCCGCTGCCTTGTTGCGCCTGCTGGTACCGGGGATCGATGTGCATGCCCGCGTGGCCGAGCTCTCGGGCGGGCAGCGCCGTCGTGTCGAGATTGCCCGAGCCCTGCTGTGTCCGGGCGGCGCAGTGATTCTGGACGAGCCCTTTACCGGTCTAGACATCGCTGCGCGCGACGCATGCACCGAGGTCGTGCTCGACTTGCTCGACGGCCGTATGCTGTTGCTTGCCACGCACGATTCCGCTGACGCTCGGGCCCTCAATATCTTGGACATCATCACGCTCTAAAGACTTACTCAGCAACAAATTGATCCGTTTTTTCTCCGTCCCCATGGGGTCGGGTATGGTATTCTATCTACGGGGTAATACTTAGGAATACCAAGTAATACCAACGCCGTAGAACAAACTCCAGATGCGGGCCAATCGGGTTGCCTTCACAGCCCGTCGCCCAGCCGCGTGGCCCGCATCCATCCGCACCACCGTCGTTTCAAGAAGGAAGCGCCATGGCAGAACACATGACCCCGGTTGTCGCGAAGGTTTTGCCCGAGGAAAAGGCGGCCTTCGCGGCGGCAACCCAGCTCGTGGGCACCACGCCGTCCAACGCCATCCGCATGTTCATCGCCGCTTTCAATCGCTGTGGCACCTTCCCGTTCGACATTTCGCCCAACGGGGCCTTTGGCGCTGCGCCCGATTCTCATCAACAATGACTGTTCCAAACTGCCGGCACTTGGGGACGTTCTTTTTCTGCCGGCAGTTAAGGAACGTCCCTAAGTGCCGGGTTTTGAGGAGGTTGGCATGCTCAATGCGATGGCGTGGGCGCTTGCCTGTTTTGGCGTTGTCGCTGCCGATATAGCCCTGAGCGTGGTTCTGTTTTCAGTTCTCGATGCCGTGTCGGTGCTGACGGGCTATCCGATCGACAATCTCGATATCCAATGGTTCCAGGCTGCCGCTCAGACGGCGTCATTTTTGATGGCGCTGCTGTGGTGGCGTTATCTGTGGCCGCGTTCGTTTATGGCACGCCGGCAAAGCGAGCACCCGCTCGGCGGGGGAGCGCGTGGGGCGTGGAAACGCATCGCCTGCGTTATCGTGATTGGCCTTGCCCTGCAGGTGGTCGTTGGTTACGTGACCGACGCCGCGCTGTCGCTGTTGCCCGAGGCCGCGGCCGACTACAGCGAGCTTGTCGAGGAAACAGGCATGGGCGACACCAGCTATCTCGCCGTCCTGACTACGGTGCTCGGCGCCCCATTTTGTGAAGAGCTGCTGGTGCGCGGCATTATTTTTGAGTTTTCGCTCCGAGCGTTTAATCCGCAGTGCCGCCCACTTTGGAAGCGCCGGCGTCGTGCGAGCGCGCAGGACGGCGCCATGGTGCCCTGGGCGGCCCCAAGTACGTGGGGTATTGCCGCGGCGATTGTGCTGCAGGCGGCAATCTTCGGTTTTATGCACATGAATTGGGTGCAGGGTTGCTACGCGGGTGCCGCCGGCCTCATCTTTGGTTGGGTGCTCGTGACGACCGGAAAGCTCCGCTACACGATCCTGCTGCACTTTGCCTTTAATGCCGGGTCGTATCTCATGACGTTGCTCTGGTTTGTGAACACGCCGCTCGATGTGGCAATTACGGTCGCTATCGCCGGCGTCATCCTCGTTGAGGCAATGCGTTCGCTGCGCCACGCGTGTGGGGTGGATGCAGCGAACGCACCGCTGCCCTAGTTGCGGCGTCCGCCTCCGTTGGCGCCCTGACGCCCCTGGGCCGCGCGATTGCGACCGGCGGTGTTCTGTGCGCGCGACATGCCGCTGTGCCCCTTGCTACCCTTGGGCCCCTTGCCGGCGCCACCGTGCGGCTTGCCGCCCTTCTTGCCGGTTCCATGCCCGCCGTTGGCAGATGTCTCGCCCGGGCGCGGCGGCACGGGACGAATCAGGCAATGCTTGGTGTAGCCAATCAGATCGCGGCGGCCGGCTTTTTCCAGCGCCTCGCGCACGAGCTTGTAGTTCTCGGGCTTGCGATACTGGATGAGCGCACGTTGCATGGCCTTCTCGTGCGGGTCGCGCGCCACATAGATCGGCTCCATGGTGCGCGGATCCACGCCGGTGTAGTACATACAGGTCGACATGGTGGACGGCGTGGGGTAGAAGTCCTGCACCTGCTCGGGCATGTAGCCCATGTCGCGCACGGCTTCGGCAAGGTCCACGGCTTCCTTCATGGTTGAGCCCGGGTGGCTCGATATCAGATACGGCACCACGTACTGCTTGAGTCCGTATTCGCGGTTCAGGCGTTCAAATTTACGGCAGAACGCGTCGTAGACGGCGCGGCTCGGCTTGCCCATCACGGACAGCACCGCGTCGCTCACATGCTCGGGCGCTACGCGCAGCTGGCCCGAAACGTGATGCTCCAGCAGCTCGCGCAAAAACTCGTCCGAGGCATCGGCCATGGTGTAGTCAAAACGGATGCCGCTGCGGACGAAGACCTTCTTGACGCCCGGCAGCTGGCGCAGGTCGCGCAGCAACTGCGTGTAGCCGCTCTCGTCGACCACCATGTTCTTGCATACGCTCGGCCACAGGCAGCGTTTGTTCTTGCACACGCCGTGCTTGAGCTGCTTGTCGCAGGCAGGGCGGCTAAAGTTTGCCGTCGGTCCGCCCACGTCGTTGATGTAGCCCTTAAACTCGGGATCGCGCGTGAGCAGCTCGGCCTCGCGCATGATCGAATCGTGGCTGCGCATCTGCAGCACGCGCCCCTGGTGGAAGGTGAGGGCGCAAAACGAGCACTCGCCAAAACAGCCACGGTTGGAGCTAATGGAAAACTTGATCTCGGCAAAGGCCGGCACGCCGCCTGCCGCGTCGTAGTCGGGATGCCAATCGCGTGCGTAGGGGAGCTCGGCCACCTCGTCCATCTCATCGGTGGTGAGCGTCGCCGATGGCGGGTTCTGCACCACATAGACGCTGTTGGGGTAGGGCTCTACCAGGCGGTGTCCGGTGATGGGGTCCATATTCTGCTGCTGCACATTGAAGCTGCGTGCGTAGTTGAGCTTGTCGGCGGTAAGGTCGTCCCAGCTGGGCAGCAGGTCGTAGTCGTAGACCTCGTCGAGCGAACCCGTGCGGTAGACGGTGCCGTTGATATAGGTGATCTGATCGACGGGCAGTCCCGCGTCGAGCGCGTCGGCGATCTCGACAATCGCGTGCTCGCCCATGCCGTAGATGAGGATGTCGGCGCCCGAGTCGAGCAGTACCGAGCGCTTGAGCTTGTCCTGCCAGTAGTCGTAGTGAGCCAGGCGGCGCAGGCTTGCCTCGATGCCGCCGATGATGATGGGAGCGTCCTTGAACGTCTGACGGATGAGGTTGCCGTAGACCGTGACGGCACGATTGGGGCGGTGCCCCTCCTCGCCACCGGGGGTATAGGCGTCGGTATGGCGACGGTGCTTGGTCACCGAATAGTGGTTGACCATGGAGTCCATGTTGCCGGCGCTGACCAAAAAGCCCAGGCGCGGCTCACCGAGCACCGTGATGCTGGCGGGGTCGGTCCAGTCGGGCTGGCAGATGATGCCCACTTTGTAGCCGTGCGCGTCGAGGACGCGGCTGATGATGGCCATACCAAAGCTGGGGTGGTCCACGTAGGCGTCGCCGCAGATGTAGACAAAGTCGCACTGGTCCCAGCCGCGCGCATCCATGTCGGCGCGGCTGACGGGGAGGAACTTATCGCGGCCCGGGCGCCAGGGGCGTGTGAGCGCTGCTGGGGTATGCGTGGTGTGCCCACCCTGCGCCTTACCGCCGCGCTTTTGCTGCTGGCCCTGTTTGCCCTGCTGACTGCGCTGGTTGTTCTGAGCGTGCTGAGGCTTTTTTGCCACGATCCCTCCCGGTGTTTGTATGCTGCACGTAATTGTAACCAGTCTTTTTGGGACGGGGCTAAAAAGACTGGTGGAGTACATGAGCTAGCGGATCGGCGTGTCGATGCGGGTGTCGTTTGTTTCCAGACTGTGTATCCCTGTGTCGAAGGGGTCGTCTCGCGCGCACGCCATGTTGTCAATGGGTTACAGTATGAACGGCGGCTATGTTTCCGCCAACGCACGAGAGAGTCGTCAACAAGGAGGATGCACGACGATGCAGCGTGCCAAACAGATATCGGAGTCTATTGAGCTGGGCATCATCTTGGCGCTCGCCGGTGGCTTTATGGACGTGTATTCGTACATTGGGCGCGATCATGTTTTCGCCAACGCGCAGACGGGCAACATCTTGCTGGTGGGCGTGAGCATCTCGGAGGGCAATTGGGTACTTGCGGGGCGCTACTTCTTCCCTGTGGTGTCGTTTGCTGTGGGCATTATGCTTGCCGACCTGGTGCACGAGCGGTTTGGCAGCGTGATTCACTGGCGTCAGGTGACGGTGTTCTTTGAAGCCGTCATCTTGCTGGGCGTGAGCTTTATCCCCGGTGGCGGTTACAACCTGCTCGCCAACTGCCTCACCTCGTTTGCCTGCGGCATGCAGGTCGAGAGCTTCCGCAAGATCCACGGTCACGGCATCGCTACGACCATGTGCATCGGCAACTTGCGCAACGCGCTGCAAAACGTGGACGATTACATCATCACCCACAGGCGCGGCTTTTTGGAAAACGGCCTGCTGTACTTTGGCGTGATCTTTACCTTTGTGTTTGGCGCCGTGTTGGGCAACTGGTGTATTGAGCGCATGGGCCTGCACGCCATCGTCGTGGCGAGCTTGCTGCTGTTTGTCGCGTTTGCCATCATGTTCATCGACCGCGAGCGCGACTTGCGCTTACGCTGGAAGGTTGCGGCCGAGGCTTGGAAAGAGGGCTGCCGAAAGTAACCGAATGCGGCAAAGGGGCTGTCCCTTTGCCGCACTGATCAATATTGGGGAGGGGACGGCCATCTCGGCCGCCCCTTTTTTTGGAGTCTTAAGCGCTAAGGTGCATGTTTGTAATGACAAGATTTGACGTCAGCAAAGCGTGTTGCTTGAGGCTATAGAATAAAAATGTCATCTTTCCAGCTATGATTATTAGTTAAGGGGATGGACATATGTCAGAGCTTTTTATTCAAAATAAGACGACAGTAATCAAGTTGATAATCAAGGCGGAGAACTGTCCTCTTTATTGCTTTGTAGAGCCTTTCTGAGCAGCTATTCTATTATTAGTCTGGATGAGTCTTGCAACAATTTAGATAGTGTTTCGATATCCTTTTTGAAAGTAGCGTTTACGCAGGAGATGAAAAAGCATGCCGCCATTATTGCGGATCATGGACATGGTTTTGAACAATTTGCAGACTATGTAATACGGTTCCAGGAGCCAGGAAAAAAACTATCTAGCTCCTGAATGTTGTTACGAACTGCTTTTTGCGATTTATTCGAGATGCTCTTCAATCCGAGCCCTAAGAAGGGCAATGGCTGTAGGTATTCCAATTGCGGCGGCCAATTCGGCTTTATCCAAAACCTGTATGCTAAAGCACGATTGTTTATCACATTGAAGGACGATAACTGAAGATAGTTTCACTTCCCGTTGGCTGAATATATCGTAATCTCCAAATAGGAAGTTACCTTTTATTGTGTAATTCGGTATGTTCGTTATGCACTTCATCTCAAGTCTGTTTAGGCCATAATCAAACACCGCAACTTCCTCGTGTTCGATGATGAGCGCAACCCTGGGCATGTTGCTAAAACCACCGTCGACGACAGTGAAGAGTTTTTCATTTGCATCGTCATAAACGGTATATTTAAGACTCAATAGCTGTCCTAGTGGACCCGTGAACCCATGTTTTTTGATGTTGAGGCTGTCTCCCGCTGGGTTGATGAGAGCCAGAGTATGCGGATAAGGGTTACCTTCAATTGAGATTCGATATTCGTTTGTAGCCGTCTTGCTCGATTTAGGACCACTAGCCACCATGTGTCATCGCCTCGATCGAATTGGAACCGTCTTCTGCTTCGTGCGGAGAATTACGCCGTACGTTGCAGTAGATGCAGCTGCAATAACCGCATGGGCAATTTCTAACAAAATGAATGACGTTATTTGCTGCATGCATGTTATTCACTACAAAGTATCTTTTTATAAACGTATTGTCAAACATATATTGCTAAAACAGAAACAATTTATAGACTGAGTCGGTCGTATTCTTTGGGCGATTGCTCCTATAATCTAGCCTTCGCTGCTGTCGGGAGGGAAGGACTAGGGCTCCGTTATTCTGTTGAAACGCTTTAACAATTTTGACGTTCTCACGCGTTTTTCGTTTCAAAAGCGTTAGGATGGGACTCATAGCGTGGGGCGTAATGGGTGCCCTGCACACGATGGGAGGCTATCAATGGCTAATCGTTTCGTTCTCAATACCATCTCTTATCATGGTTCCGGCGCCATCAAGGAGATTCCCGGCGAGCTTCAGCGTCGCGGCTACAAGAAGATCTTCGTCTGCTCCGACCCCGATCTGGTCAAGTTTGGCGTTACCGCTAAGGTGACCGACGAGCTCGACGCCGCCGGCATCGCCTGGAGCCTCTACTCCGAGATCAAGCCTAACCCCACTATCCAGAACGTCAAGGACGGCGTCGAGGCCTTTAAGGCCGCCGAGGCTGACGCTATCGTGACCATCGGTGGCGGCTCCTCCATGGACACCGCTAAGGCCATCGGCATTATCATCAACAACCCCGAGTTCGCCGATGTCCGCAGCCTCGAGGGCGTTGCTCCCACTAAGAACCACGCCGTGTTCACCATCGCCGTGCCGACGACCGCCGGTACTGCCGCCGAGGTGACCATCAACTACGTCATCACCGACCCCGAGAAGGTCCGCAAGTTCGTGTGCGTCGACACCAACGACGCCCCCGAGGTCGCTGTCGTCGACCCCGACATGATGGCTTCCATGCCCGCCGGCCTGACCGCTTCCACCGGCATGGACGCTCTGACCCACGCCATCGAGGGCTACACCACCAAGGGCGCTTGGGAGCTCTCCGACATGTTCCACTTTGAGGCCATTAAGCTGATTAGCGAGAACCTGCGCGACTCCGTTGCCGAGGCCAAGTCCGGTCAGCCCGGCTCCGGCCGCGAGGGCATGGCTCTTGGTCAGTATGTCGCTGGCATGGGCTTCTCCAATGTCGGCCTGGGCATCGATCACGCCATGGCTCACACCCTGTCTGCTCACTACGACACCCCGCACGGCGTCGCTTGCGCCATGCTGCTGCCGATCGCCATGGAGTTCAACAAGCCGGTTTGCGCTGAGCGCCTGGCCAAGGTCGCCGTCGCCATGGGCGTTGACACCACGGGCATGAGCACCGACGAGGCTGCCGACGCCGCTATCGCCGCCGTCAAGCAGCTTTCCGCCGACGTGAACATCCCGCACGTCTGCGAGGCCATGAAGGCCGACGAGATCGAGGTCCTGGCCAAGGACGCCATGGCTGACGCCTGCTTCCCGGGTAACCCGCGCGAGGCAACGCTCGACGACGTCATCGAGCTCTTCAAGAAGATCTGCCCGGCTGCCTAACTTGGTTCGGCGGGCCCCTGCCCGTTAGCCCCACAATCGTCCTCGGACATGTCGGAAGCCCCCGCTGCGCACTTCGTGCGGCGGGGGCTTCCTCCGTCCTGCGGGAAGATTGTGGGGCTAACGGGCAGGGGCCCGCCGGCTCGTTATCGTGGCGGGCGCAGTTCTGAGGAGCTCAATGGGTTATCTCGCTAAGTAAAAAGATGGTTCGCGGTGGTATTGTTGCTGTGGGTTTAATTCGATATGAAAGGGTGACTTTGGTGTCCAAGATGGATTCTACGCTCTCCTATATTACTGACCAGCTGAAGGCGCTGACTTCTATTGCTTCGCCGACGGGCTATACCCGTGCGGCGACTGATTATCTGATGGAGACCCTGCGCGATATGGGGTTTGGGCCTGAGCGTTCTAATAAGGGTAACGTGCTCGTTGAGCTTGGCGGCGAGGGCGAGCCGCTTGTGTTGGCGAGCCATGTCGACACCCTGGGCGCCATGGTGCGCTCCATTAAGGACAATGGCCGCCTGCGTCCCACGACGCTTGGTGGGCACCAGTGGTCTACGGCCGATGGCGAGAACTGCACCGTCTACACGCGCGACGGCAATGTGTACACGGGCGTGGTCCTCAATACCGAGCCTTCGGCGCATGTGGCCGACGAGCCGGTCAAGACCATCGAGAAGAACATGGAAATCCTGCTCGACGAGAACGTTGACAGCAAGGACGATGTGCTCGAGCTGGGTATTCAGACCGGCGACATCATCGCTATGGACCCGCGCACTGCGGTGACGGAGAGCGGCTACATCAAGAGTCGCTTCCTTGATGACAAGCTGTCCGCGGCGATTCTGCTGGGTCTCGCCCGCGCCGTCGCCGCTGGCGAGGTGACGCTTTCGCGCAAAGTGTCATTGCTCTTTACCGTGTACGAGGAGGTCGGCCATGGCGGTGCCTTTGTGCCGGCCGACACGCGCGAGATGATCAGCGTGGACATGGGCTGCGTGGGCGACGACCTGGGCTGCACCGAGCGCATGGTTTCGATTTGCGCCAAGGATTCGGGCGGTCCGTACAACTACGACCTGGTGACCACGCTGTCCAACATCGCGCGCGAGCTGGAGCTCGATTACGCCATCGATGTGTATCCGCACTACGGCTCGGACGTTGAGGCCACGCTCTCGGCCGGCTACGACATCCGTCACGGCCTGATCGGCCCCGGCGTGTATGCGAGCCACAACTACGAGCGCAGCCACATGGACGGCGTGCGCAACACCTACGAGCTCGTCCGCGCCTACGTACAGCGCTAGGGGAGCAGCTTGCGACTCTGTTGACCAATTGCTCTAAGGCCTGATTGCTCGGGCCTTTTTTCGCTTCAGTCTGTTTAGTATTATGCTGTATGTAGCTAATTAACTTTACGTTTAGAATACTTAACGAGGTGATGCGGCGTATGGATACATCTGAGTACTTGTCTATGGGTGATGCTGCCCGCCTGTTGGGCGTTACGAAAGCCCGCATATCTCAGCTTGCCGCATCGGGAACGCTCGCGTGCGATATTGTGGGCGGACGGAAGATGGTTGAGTATGATTCTGCGGTCGCTTATCAAAAGGTCCGCAAACGTGGACGCCGTCCTGCGGCCGATGTGGGGCGCAAGTTTACGCTGATGTCCGCCGATTACGAGGTTGCACGTGTTTCGTTTGATCCGACGCGCGAGTTTTCCTTCGAAATCGCCGAGGTACTCGATGCGCAGAGGATGCCGTTTGGCACGTGCTCGAGCTCTTCTCCTACGGTGAATAAACGGGAGCTCAACACGTGGTGGGGGCATCGGTCGGTACCCGATGTTCGCCCCGGGCTTATCTCGCGCTACCGCGAGCTGGGGATTGTCAACGACACTGAGGTGCCGGTTCGGTGTCTGGGTCTCTCGCTTTCGGATTGTTATTGGCTGCGGCCGGCCGATTGCGGCGAACTCAAATGGCAAAACATCAATTACTTTGAGAACGAATTTGAGCGATCGGCGCCCGAAGAGCGTTCGGGTTGGCTGGAGGGCATCGGTCTTAAAAATCCCGACAACACATCCGAGGGCGAGCTTCCTAAATCGTGGATGATTCGCAACGGTGTTCGCGTTCTGGTCAAGGGGTGCGGCATGGACGACCAACGGCCCTTTAACGAGGCGGTTGCAACGGCTCTACATCGTCGCTTGCTGTCGGAGGGTGAGTTTGTTCCTTATACGGTTGAGCGGATGTTCGATGGCCCTGTGTGCCTGTGCGACGACTTTCTTGATGGCCGCGAGGAATACGTTCCGGCTGTTTACGTTAAGGGCGTACTTGGTAGCCAGCGGGGAAACTCGACATACGATCGATACTGTCGCTACCTTGGCAAGCATGGTGCCAATGAGGCCGCTGTGAGAAGGTCTATGTCGCAGATGATTGTCTGCGATGCCCTTTTGGCCAACAGCGACCGCCATTGGCGAAACTTCGGCATCATCCGTAATGTCGACACCCTGGAGATAAAACCTGCTCCGCTGTTCGATAGCGGTAACTGCTTGTGGTACAACGTACCAACTGCCGTGCTCGCAGCTGGGGAGTTTGGGTTTTCCGCTAAGCCGTTTGGGCCCGACCCTTCCGTCCAGCTGGCGCTTGCGGACTCGCTCGATTGGTTCGATTCATCGCGGCTCAACGGATTTGTTGATGAGGCGATCGAGATTCTTTCGCAGAGCGAATGGGCCACGGCGGAGGGTCGACTCGAGGCCATCCGCCGCGGCCTCGAGCGTCGCATAATCGAGGTTGGTGCCGCTGTTGAGGTACTTCGACACGTGCAGCGATAAACCCGCGGCTACTTGATAGCTGCCGTAACGGTGCCGCCACCCAAGACGACGTCGCCGCGGTAGATAACGACTGCCTGGCCGGGGGCGATGGCTCGCTGCGGCTCGTCAAAAGTCAGCAGCATTTGCCCGTCGGCGCCACGTGTAAGGGTTGCTGCCTGGTCCTTTTGACGGTAGCGGTATTTGGCGCCCACGCGAATGCCGCCGGCGTCAAGCTCGGCCTCCATGCGCGCGGCAGGGGCGCTCCAGATCCAGTCGTTGGCCGTGAGCGCGGTGGCCGTCAGGTCCTCGGCTTCGCCCAGATGCACGGTGTTGTTGGCGGCGTCGACGCCCGTCACGTACACGGGATGTGCCATTGCGACGCCCAGGCCCTTGCGCTGGCCGATGGTATAGCGCAGCGCGCCGTTGTGGCGCCCAACCACGCTGCCGTCGCGCCATACGATGTCGCCCGGTGCGGCGGGGCGCCCGCAGCGGCGCTCGATATAGCCTGCGTAGTCGCCGTCGGGAATAAAGCAGATGTCCTCGCTTTCGGCCTTCTTGGCGTTGGCAAAGCCCTGCTCGGCGGCAATGCGGCGCACGTCGCGTTCCTTATCCAGGCCCGCCAGCGGAAAGATCGTGTGCGTGAGGCGTTCTTGCGTAAGCGAATACAAAAAGTAGCTTTGGTCCTTTTTGGGATCTTCGCCGCGGTGCAGCTGCCAGGTGCCGTCGGGCGCTTGGCTCGTCTTGGCGTAATGGCCCGTGGCGATATAGTCGCAGCCCATATTTAGCGCAGCGTCCAGCAGCGCGCCAAACTTAATGTGGCGGTTGCAGATGATGCACGGATTGGGCGTTAGCCCTTCCTGGTAGGCGGTCACAAAGCGCTCGATCACGCTGCGGTCGAACGTCTGCTGCAGGTCGAGCACGTGGTGGGGCATCCCTAGCCGCTCGGCAACGGCCTTCGCGTCGGCGATGTCGCGGTCGACTTTGCTCATGCCCGTGACGGGATCGGGCGCGGGGCAGGTGAGGCGCATGGTGGCGCCGACGCATTCGTAGCCCTGGCTTTTGAGCAGGTACGCGGTCACGCTGGAATCGACGCCGCCGCTCATGGCGACGAGCACGCGCTTGTTGTGCATGGGGAGGTTCTCCTTGGTGGCATGCGGCCAAAAAAGAAAAGCGGCGCGGGAGGCTGGTTCCGCGCCGCAGACATTGTAACAAGTTCGGGTGCTTCGTGGGACGCCCTAACGAGATGGGCTCAGGTCGCCAGAAGAGAGGAGAAACCGGCGTGCCTTGAGCTCATCGGCTTGGCAGTGGGCCCTAGTCCTGGAAAAGCGCCGTGGACAGGTAGCGCTCGCCGGTGTCAGCGAGCAGCGCCACGATGGTCTTGCCCTCGTTCTCGGGGCGCTTGGCCAGCTGCAGTGCGGCCCACACGGCGGCGCCGGACGAAATGCCCACGAGCACGCCCTCCTTGTGGCCCACGGCGCGGCCGGTGGCAAAGGCGTCGTCGTTCTCGACGGGGATGATCTCGTCGTAGACCTGGGTGTCGAGGACGTCGGGCACAAAGCCGGCACCGATACCCTGGATCTTGTGCGGGCCGGCCTGGCCCTTGGAGAGCACCGGGGAGGTGGCGGGCTCGACGGCGACGACCTTAATCTCGGGGTTCTGCTCCTTGAGGAACTCGCCCACGCCGGTCACGGTACCACCGGTGCCGACGCCGGCGACGAAGATGTCGACCTTGCCGTCGGTGTCGTCCCAGATCTCGGGGCCGGTCGTGGCCTTGTGGATGGCGGGGTTGGCGGGGTTCACAAACTGGCCGGCGATGATGCTGTTGGGAGTCTCCTTCTGCAGTTCCTCTGCCTTGGCGATAGCGCCCTTCATGCCCTTGGAGCCGTCGGTGAGCACGAGCTGCGCACCGTATGCCTGCATCAGCTTGCGGCGCTCGACGGACATGGTCTCGGGCATGGTGATGATCACCTTGTAGCCGCGGGCGGCCGCCACCGAGGCGATGCCGACGCCGGTGTTGCCGCTCGTGGGCTCGATGATGGTGTAGTCGCCGCCGCGCACGAGCTTGCCGGCCTTCTCGGCCTCGTCGATCATGTTCTTGGCGACGCGGTCTTTGACGGAGCCGGCGGGGTTGAAGTATTCCAGCTTGACGAGCACGCGGGCCTTGAGGTCCTCATCGGCCTCAAAGTGAGTGACCTCCAGAAGCGGGGTGTGGCCGATAAGCTGATCGATGGACGTGTAAACCTTGCTCATGATGAACCTCCAAAGTGTTCAAATGACTGGATACCGTGTGGTTTTACGGTGTGTGTAGCAGCGAAACCCACAAACCTTATAGGTTGTTCGTTTTGCCGTTGGCAAGCATAGTAGACACTAAAGCCTAGTAACGCAATAGGAAATAGAAGATTATTACGAGTCGATTAACCATCTTGACGGGAATGGGTATTTTCAAAACCAATTTTTCGGCTAGAATTTCTACGGACTAAATGACCGAAAGGCAGCACTATACATGTTGGTTTCCACTAAGGGCAGATATGCCCTGCGCGTTATGGTCGACCTGGCCGAGCACCAGGCGGCCGGTCGCATCCCGCTCAAAGAGATCGCGGCGCGACAGGGGATTTCCGAGAAATATCTCGAGAACATTTTGGCTACGCTCGTACGTGCCAACATGCTCTCGGGCATGCGTGGCAAGGGCGGCGGCTACGTGCTCACGCGCCCGCCCGAGCAGTACACGGTGGGCGAGATCCTGCGCCTGACCGAGGGTAGTCTGGCGCCGGTCGCATGCTTGGACGGCGACTGCAAGGGCTGTTCGCGTTCGGACGAGTGCCCCACGCTCGACGTGTGGAAGAACTTGGACAAGCTCATCAACGACTACCTCGACGGCGTGACGCTCGATCAACTTGTCGCTCCCAACCATGGCTACGACTACGTCATCTAACCCACACCTGCATTTGGGGACGGGGTAGAAATGGTAGATCCTCTCGTCCTTTGAGACTTGGCAAATAAGAAGGCCGCCCATTTTTGCGATGGGCGGCCTTTGTTTTGGGTCGATATGACGGTTCGTATTGAACAGTTTTAGCCCTCGGCGATGCTGTCCAGAATGCTGCGCATGATGGATACCAGGATGCTGCCCATAAAGGCCGATCCGAAGCTGGCGATGGAGATACCCGCGCCCAGCAGATTGACCGACAGGTAGCTGGCCAGCTCGAGCATAAAGCTGTTGACTACGAGCTGAAAAATACCAAGCGTAATAATAGTGAGCGGCAGTGAGATGACCGTCAGGAACGGCTTGACGAGCGAATCGACGATGTTGAGGAACAGTCCCACAAAGGCAAAGCAGACCCAGGCCTCGGCAAAACCGAAGGGTTGGATGCCGGGGACGAGGAACGTGGCGATCGCGATGGCGATCGAAGTAAAGAGCCAGTTAAGCATAAAGCGCATGGTAGGGGTCCTTTCTTGCGCGGGGAGAGTTAGTGACGCGTGAAGCAGCTTGCCGTGGCGACTTGGACGGCTGCGCGAACGCGGATCCTTGCCTGGACGCCCATTGTCGCAAATATTCGTGGAGCTTACGTGCGCATTCGATTTCAAAACGGCGTTCGTCCTGAAAAACGCGCCGCTGGCAGAGAGTCTTGTCGCTTTAGTTTGGTGGTGTGCTACACTGCTACGGGCAAAAGCCACAGGCGTTGCCCTATTGCATAGAACGGGCGAACGATGCCCGATGTCAGTATCAACTTCGATGCCTTTTGGCGGGTTTGGCGGTGATCGATGAATATCGAGAACATGTTTGACAAGCCTGATGTCAAGCAGCTGGTCCACGCATTTAGCCTTTTGGACGACGAGAAGGATATCCAAGCGTTTTTGACCGATATCTGCACGCCGCGCGAGATTTGCGACCTTTCTCAGCGTTTGCAGGTTGCGCGCTATTTGGACGAGGGCGAGCCTTATGTTGAGGTTCAGGCCCGTACCGGCGCTTCGTCCACCACGGTGAGCCGCGTTTCAAAGGCGCTGAACGGCGAGTACGGTGGCTACCGCAAGATCCTCATTAAGTTGGAGGATGGCGAGTAGGCCGGCGACAAAAACGAATTGTGCAAAACCGCTCCTCCGGGGGCGGTTTTTATATGCCCGCAATCGGCTGGTTCGTTGGGGCCAGGTTGCTTTGTACCAAAAGATGGAGCTGTGGTGGCAATGTGTCCGCGTGGGCGGGTAGGATGGATGCATTGATTATTGCGAACAGTTTGAGCGGAGGACCATGCCTGTTCGAATCTATACCACCAATGCCGGCACGGATTTGAGCGATGCCGAGTCGGCGCTGCTTGCCGACCTTATTGTCCGCCACGGGCGTGCCGTGTTGCTGGCACCTACGTTTGCCGAGCTCGACCTGTGCCGTCATGATGCGGCGGAAGCCGGCGTTTCGCTGGGTATCGACTACAAGACGTCTACATCGTGGCTTCGCTCGCTTTGGGAGCTTTTGGGCGACGGGCGCGGTTTCGTCGACAACCTGCAGCGCCAGATGCTGTTCTCGGACATGGTCACGCGTCTCGACGATGCCGATCTGCAGCCGCTTTCGCGCAGCCAGGGCACAGTGCGCATGCTCGCGCGCATGGCCCGCGACGTGTTGCCGGGCGTTGCGGGGACGGGTGCCGAACGATGCCGTGGCGACAACTGCCAGCCTGAGCCAAAAAGCGATGCCGAGGCTCGTGTGTTCGAGCTTTTGCGCGCCTACGCGGGCGGTTTGGACCGTCGAGATATGGTTGAGCCCTGCGAGGCAGCTGACATTATGACCAGTGTCCTGGCCGATAGCCTGCCGGCGTGCACTCGCGCCGTATGCGTGCGCGGTATCACGTCGTTTACGCACGGTCTGCTCGAGCTGCTGTCTGCCGTGGCGAACAATGGGGGAGAGGTCGTCGTGCTGCTTGCCCGCGAGCAGGCGGCGATGCGCGAGGAGCTTGCCACGGCATTTGATGCACGCGATGTGTTGTTTGAGATCGCGCCGCTAGGGGAGGGTGTCGGCGCGTCTGATGCCGCTTACGGGACCGCCGCTCAGCCTGCCTTTATTGAGGTCGCTGGCCCCCATGCCCGTGCTCATGCTTATGCGGACGCAATTGATGATCTGGTAAAAACGTGCCGGGGTTCCGAGGTCGACGGCGCTTCTGCCGACCCCGTGCGCGTGCTCGTTGTTTCTGCCCGGGCACCCCAGCTGTTCGGCGAACTCGCCTCTCGTCTGGCGGCGCGTCACATTGCGGCCGAGACGACTGAGTTCACGGCGTTTTCCCAGTCCATCGCGGGCAGGCAGTTTACGGCGCTCGCCAACCTGATCGAGCGTATGAAAGCCGCCGACGAGGGCACCGCTTCCAAGACCGAGTGGTGGCCCGCTTCAGAGCTTACCGACTGGATTTATAGCCCGCTTTCGGGTGCCGACGCCGCGAGCGCCCGCGGCTTCGACAAGAACATGCGCCTGTCGCGCAACAAAACCACTGCGGGCGTCAAGAGCCTGCTGCAGAGCGTGCAGGGCCAGGTGAGGGGCGCCCGCAAGGCCGCTAGCGAAGATAACTGGTTTAAGAACGTGCCATGCGTGGTCTCGGACGTGTTTCAGGCGCTGTGGCGCGACAAACCCGTGACGGCGCTCAAGGCCATGCTCGCCGTTGCCGAGGCGCTGCCCGATCGCGCCCTAGGCGGCCTTGACGGCCAGGCCCGTCGCCAGGCAGAGACGGCTCTGCTGCGCCATGCCATCGACATCCTTATGAACGATGCTCGCGCGCTTGACGTGTCGCAGGCCGCGACCGTGCCGGTTCTCGACGGCGTTCGAACTAAGGTGGACAAGCGCAGCACCGCTTACGATTACGAGACCTACGAGGTCGACCGCACGCCACGGGCGCAAGTGCGCTTCGTGTCGCTTGCCGATGCGTCGGTTTTGCGTCCTGGCGGCTACGATGCCGTGCTGTTTGCCGATGTCGACCTGGACAGCTATCCGCTTTCGCATGAAGAGGGCCCGCTTGCCACGTTGACGGCCGAGCTGCGCCGCGACGGCGTGTCTTTGGAGCCCGCCGCCCTGCTGCGCGTGCGCTTTGGCCGTGCAATGCAGGCGACGAGCGGTCCGGTCGCGCTTGCCCGCGTGACACACGATCGCCAGGCGCGCGAGTGCTACCCGGCAGCCGTATGGACCGAGCTGCGGGCACATGCCGAGGCCGCTGGCGCTGCCAGGCCCACGCGCGTGGGCGAGGGCGATATCATCGCCGACTTTGATCCCGCTGCAGGCGAAGGTTTTAGGCGCGAGCGCGTGACCTGCGAAGCTCCTCAGCATCTGAGCGATGAAGCCATTCCGTATCTGGTCCTGCGCCGTCGCGATGGCGAGGGCGAGGACGCGCCGCTCGTGCCGCGTCTGACGTCCGCCTCGCAGATTGAGGCGTATTCGACGTGCCCGCTGTGCTGGTTCGTGTCGTATCGCGTCAAGCCCCAGTCTATCGACGCGGGCTTTGGCAACATGGAGAAGGGCAACTTTGTCCACGACGTGCTGGAGCATCTGCATGCCCGTCTGCCCCAAGAGGGCATGGAGCGCGTGACGCCCGAGAACCTGCCGCGCGCACAGGAGCTGCTGCGCGAGGTCTTTGACGAGACCTTGGCCGAGCACGCCGGCAAGCGCGGTGCCGAGGGTCCGCTCGTGCCGCTCTCTCCGGTAGAGGAACGTCAGGTGGCCGAGATTCTGCCGCAGCTGGAAGGCGTGCTCGCCTACGAGTCCGAGGCACTTGCCCCCTTTGCGCCACGCTACCTGGAGTTCGCCTTCAACGAGCTCAAGGTCGAGTATGCCGGTTGGCCGCTTGGCGGGCGCATCGACCGCGTGGACGTGGACGCCGAGAATCGTGCCGTGGTGATCGACTACAAGCATCGCACTGGCGTTGAGGAGTTTAAGCTCGCCGACCCTACGGTGCGCGACGAGGAATCGGGCACGGCGCCCATCGACGATCCGCGCTGGTTGCCACCACATACCCAAACGCTCATCTACGCCCAGGCCATGCGCCGGGCGCTGGATTTGGACACCCGCGCGGCGCTCTACTTTTCGACCAAGGGCGGCAAGCCGGCGTTGCGCGGTGCCGCGAGCGCCGAGCTGCTCGAGGAAGAGCGCGGCGACGGTCGCATCCCGGGCCTTAAGAAAGGTTTCCCCGGCGAGGGTGGCAGCATGGACTTCGACGCCCTGCTCGATCGCGTTGAGGCCGGCATCGCCGAGCGCCTGTGCGAGCTCGAGACGGGCAACGTTGCCGCCGTCGACCCGACGTCGGCTCAGGCCGCGCATGCGCGCTGCTCGTATAACCACGAAGGAACGTTTGTAAGGAGGGACGTGTAGACCATGGATCTTTCGACTTTGATGCCGCAACAGCTGCAGATTGTCAAAACGCTCGACCGTCCGCTGTTTGTCTCGGCGGGCGCCGGTTCGGGCAAGACCTTTACCCTCACGCGCCGCATCGTCTACGCGCTCTCGCCCGAATCCGGTCCGTTCGTCGAGCATCTGGACCAGGTACTCGCCATTACCTTTACCAAAGACGCCGCGGCCGAGATCCGTGACCGCGTGCGCCGTGCGCTTATCGACGAGGGCATGGACGAGGAAGCACTGACCGTCGACGACGCGTGGATCTCGACCATTCACGGCATGTGCTCGCGTATCCTGCGCGCGCATGCGCTGGAGCTGGGCATCGACCCCGAGTTCACGGTGCTCACCGATACCGACGAGCTTATGGACCAGGCTGTTGAGCACGTGCTGGCCCGCGCGACGGCACCCGATGCCGCCCCCGAGCTCGCGGCATCGCTCAAGGCCCTCTATGCCTGGTATCCCATGGCGGGCGAGGGCGGTTCCTTTGGCACCGGCACGACCATCAAGGGCCTGGTGCGCGACCTGCTGGAGCTGTCGAGCCAGTTGTCGGGCGGTATGGACGACGTGCGCGTGGCGCGCGGCCAGGCCGATACCTCGGCACTCGCCGATGCCTATCGCGCGGCGCTGGGCGCAAGCAAGTCCTCGACCGAGAAGGCGCAGGCGGCGCTCGATGCCATCGACGCGTTCGAGGCGAGCGACAAGACCATGGTCGATGCGGCGCGACTCATGATGTCGTGCACCATGCCGCGCGCGAGCAAGGCGTTCCCCAAGGAGCAGGTCGAGCTGCTCAAGGCCGAGGCCGCCGATGCGTTTATCAATATCGTGCTTGCCTGTGGTGGCCCGGCGCTCGATGCGTTGGTGGGCCTGGCCCGTTCCGTGGAGGCCGAGTATCGCGCGCTGAAGGCTGCCCAGTCCGCCCTCGATAATAACGACCTGCTGCGTATGGCTTACGAGGCCCTGCGCGATTACCCTGCCATCCGTGCTGCGTACGAGGGCCGCTTTAAGATGGTCATGATCGATGAGTTTCAGGATACCGACCAGATGCAGGTCGATCTGATCCGTTACCTGACGGGTGCGGGGGAGCGCGCGCTGTGCACCGTGGGCGATGCGCAGCAGTCCATCTATCGCTTCCGTGGCGCCGAGGTCGAGGTGTTCCGTCGTCAGGAGCGCAAGGTGGGCTCGTCTGCCGCGCCCGAGGCGACTGCCGTGGTCGACGCCCCTGCCGGCGAACTCGTCAAACTCGTGCGCAACTTCCGCAGCCACGACGAGGTACTGCGTTACGTGGCACGCGTCTTCGACGGCGATGACGGCGGCCTGATGCAGGGCTTTTTGGATCTTGAGGCGAGCGACGGCCGCAAGGACACGCTGGTGGCAGACGCCTCGCGTCGCCAGGCCCTCTTTGTTGCCGGCGGCAGTACGCAGGAACGCACACAGGCCAAGGCCCGTGCGATCGCCGAGCGATTCCGCGCGCTTGCCGATGCCGGCCAGCCCCAGGGCGGCATGGTGCTGCTGCTGGGCCGCATGACCAACGCCGACGTCTACGCCCAGGCCTTCCGCGACCAGGGGCTCGACTGCGTCATCGCGGGTGGTTCGGTCTTTGCCCAGGCAGCCGAGGTGCAGACGGTGCGCGCCCTGGTATGTGCGCTCGCCAATCCGGCCGATACGGCGCAGGGCCTTATGCCGCTGCTCGCCTCGCCGATGTTTGCGCTCGGCGCCCAGGAGTTCCTGGCGCTGGCGACCAAACTCGACGAGCAGACAGGCGAGACGTCGCGCCGCAACATCGATGCGGGCATCATGAGTGATTTCGACGTGCCGGGTTTGCAAGACTTGCCGCTGGTGACGCGCGCCCGCGAGGTGCTGCGGTATGCGCTTCGTCGCGTGGGCCGCGATTCGTTCGCCGCCATCGCGCGCGACGTGGTCAACGCCTCCGGCTGGTTTGTGCGTCTGGCACAGCGCGGTCCCGAAGGCAAGGCCATTGCCGCCAACGTGCTCAAGGCGCTCGACGCCGTGGCCGAGGCGGAGGCCGAGTTCGGTAACTCGCCGCGTTCCATCGCGCTGGCCTTCGACCGCTTCTTGGCGGGCAAGGAAGCCCCGGGTGCCCTCAACGAGGAGGGCGACGGCGCGGTGCGCATCATGACGGTTCACGCCTCTAAGGGTCTGGAATATCCGGTCGTGGCGGTCGCCGAGTGCTTTGGCGTGCGTAAGCCCTCGGGTGCGGCACAGATGGGTCGCGTCGAGGGAGGAGCGCAGGTCGTGGCGCTGCCGGCACGCTTCGACGGCGTTAAGCTCACCGACGGAACCTTTGTGAAGGGCGACGACGTCAAAAAGCAGTTTGAGCACGCGTTTAAGGGCAAGGGCACGTCGCTGTGGCTACCGCCGGAGCTCATGGAGGATGTCTGCGCGACGGGTTCTCCCGCCGAGGCATTCGTTCGCCTGCGCAACGACGACCTGCAGCTTTCGCTCGAGGAGCGGGCTCGTCTGCTCTATGTCGCCATGACGCGTGCGCGCGAGCTGGTGATCTTGGCGATGGATGCCGGCGTGAGCCGCGGCAAGGTGGCGGCGCCGACCTTCGATGTCGAGACGGATCTGACCTACGATGTCCTGCGCCGCATTCTGCCGACGGACGCTCTGGACATGCCGCAGCTCGATAGCGACCGTTTGGTGTTCGACAACTCCAAGCCGGGCGACTACGAGCTCATCTCGCTCGCGGGCTTTACCTTTGGCGAGCAGGCGTTTGAGGCCAACGCTTCGCTGGATGTCGAGGGCAGGCTTGTCCGCGGCGATGCCGATGCAGATGCTGCCGACGATTCGGCCAGTACAATCGTCCCTGGTCCTGCCGACCCCAAGCCCGATTCGTTTGAGCTTGTGTATCCCCAGGCAGTGGGCGTGCGCATGGGCATCTGTCCATTTCCGGTGCGTGACTCGTATAGCTACTCGTCAATCGCCGCGGCGCTCCATGCCGAGACAGAAGACCGTGCCGCCGAGGCGCGTGTGCCCATGGACGAGGCTGGCGATGATGCGGAGTCGGATGGTTCCGAGATGACGGATGCGGACGTGGCCGCTGTCGAGCCCGCCGGCAACCCCATGGCGCTGGGCTCGGCGTTCCATGCCGCCTGCCAGTGGCTGATCGAGATGGGTTCCGATGCGCTGCCCGCCGCGCGTGCCGATGCACTGGCGCGCTTGTGGCGCCTGACGCCGGAGCAGCGCGAACGCTTCGACGTTGCTCTGGACCGCTGGCTCAAGTCGGCTGTTCGTGCCGATCTGCTCGCGTGGCCGTGCGTTCGTGCCGAAGTGCCGTTCTTCTCGCTGGGCTGCGAGGACGAGGACATCGCCCGCTACGGTGCATATGCCGAAGGCGCCATCGACGCTTTGGCCACCGACCCGGCCGATCCGTCGCGCGCCCTGGTCATTGATTACAAGACGGGCGGCACGCCGGACGAGACGCCGGACCAGCTGCTCGAGAAGCACGCCCTGCAGGCGCGCGTTTACGCCGACGTGTTGCACAAGGCGGGCTTTGAGGCCGTGACCGTCAAGTTCGTCCGCGTGGAGCAGCCGGATCCGACCCTCTTCGTCGAACCCGCCGAACCTCAAGTGGTCACCTACAACTTCTAGCCCTCAGATAACTTGCGGTGGAATACGGACTGTTTTGGCCAAAAAAGCCGCCAAACAGTCCGTATTTCACCGCAACTGCAAGAGGAGCCGTGTTGGTTTGGCTAGGTTCGGGTGCCGTCCGCGCCGTGCGGTAAAATCGTTCAGTCAGAACACGAACCCGCATCGGAGCTCATCACATGGCATTCGTCCATCTGCACAATCACACTGTTTTCTCCATGCTCGACGGCGCAACCCGTATCCAGGATATGGTCAACCGCGCCGTAGAGCTGGGCATGCCCGCCGTGGCCATTACCGACCACGGCTACATGTATGGCGTGCCCGACCTGGCGCTGGCCTGCGACGCCGTCAATCACAACACGCCCGAGTACAAAACCTGGAGCCACGACAAGGCCTTCTTGGAAAAGGACCGCCGCGACGAGCTGGTGGAGCCCGACCCCGAGGCAAACCCGCGCGAGCATGCCCAGTACGTCAAAGACATGGCCATGTGGGACGAGAAGGGCAACATCGACGAGCTCAAACCGCCCCTGGTCATCAAGCCCATCTTTGGCTGCGAGGTCTACTTTACGCCGGACGAGACCCTTGCCCGCGACCACAAGCCCGAGCTCTACCATATGATCCTCCTGGCCAAAGACCAGGAAGGCTACGTCAACCTGATGCAAACGGTCTCCGAGGCCGCCGTGCAGGGCTTTTACTACAAGCCGCGCGTGACGCTCGACAACCTGCGCCGCCATGCCAAGGGCATGATCTGCACGAGCGCCTGTATCGCGGGCATCATCCCCAAATACATCGACCGCGGCGACATGGAAGGCGCCATCAAGTGGGCCGAGACCTTCCGCGACACCTTCGACCCCGGCGACTTTTACATCGAGATCCAGGAACACGGCATCACCACCGACAACGGCCTGACCGACGAGCAGATGGACCGCACGCTCATCGATATCGCCAAGCAGGTGGGCGTCAAGGTCATCGCCACCAACGACTTCCACTACCTGCGCCGCGAGGACGCGCCCGTGCAGGATGTCATCATGTGTATTGGCATGAACGCCAAGGTCGATGACCCCAACCGCATGCGCATGACCGGCTCGGAGTTTTACATGAAGACCGAGGAGGAGATGCGGGCGATGTTCCCGTATTGCCCCGAGGCCTGCGACAACACGCTCGAGATTGCCGACAAGTGCTACGTCGAGCTCGACTGGGACTCCATCATCCTGCCGCGCTTCCCGCTGCTCGATCCCGGCGAGACGCACGAGAGCCAGTTCCGCCGCGAGTGCGAGAAGGGCCTGCGCCAGCACTATGGTGACGACTGGGCCACGCGCGAGATCGGTGGCGTCAACATCAAAGAGCGCTTTGAGTACGAATACAAGGTCATCTGCGACAAGGGCTTTGCCGCCTACTTTTTGATTGTTGCCGAGTACGTGCAATGGGCCAAGGACAACGGCATCGGCGTCGGCCCCGGCCGTGGTTCGGCCGCCGGCGCTATCGTCGCCTACGCCATGAACATCACTGCGTTCGACCCGCTCGAGAACGGCCTGATGTTCGAGAGGTTCCTGTCCCCGCAGCGTACCGAGATGCCCGATATCGATATGGACTTCGACGATGAGCGGCGCCTCGAGGTCGTGGAGCACGTTCGCCAGCTCTACGGCCCCGAGAAGGTCACCCACGTCATCACCTACTCGACCATCAAGGCCAAGCAGGCCATCAACGACGCCGCGCGCGTCCTGGACTACCCGGTCTACATGGGCCAGCGCCTGTCCAAGATGGTTTCGAGCGACCCCAAGGTCAAGCTCAAGCAGGTGCTCGACAAACAGCCCGGCAAAGAAGATCTGTTTAACCCCGATTTTGCCGAGGCCTATAAAAAGGACGACGACGCCCGCCGCATCATCGACACGGCGCTCTCGATCGAGGGCCTCACCCGTGGCGAGGGCGTGCACGCGTGCGCCGTTCTGATCTGCCGTGACCCCGTCAACGAGCACGTGCCCACCAAGCTCGATACCAAGGGCGGCGTCGAGATTACCCAGTACGAGGGCCATACCGTCGCCGACATGGGCCTGCTCAAGATGGACTTCTTGGGCCTGCGTACGCTGACGGTTATCTCCAAGGCCAAGGCCAACATCAAAAAGAACTTCGGCATCGACATCAAAGAGGAAGAGATTCCCTTTGACGACCCCGAGATCTTTAAGCTCATGGGCTCCGGCCACACCGCCGGCGTCTTCCAGGTCGAGTCCGCCGGCATGACGGCCACGATCAAGAACATGAAGCCCACCGAGTACAAGCATGTCGTAGCATTGATCGCCCTGTACCGCCCGGGCCCGCTGGGCGCCGGCATGGTTTCGTCCTACATCAACCGTATGAACGGCAAGGAGCCGGCTGTCTCCTACGACGACCGTCTGGACGACATCCTGGGCGAAACCTACGGCACCATGGTCTACCAGGAACAGGTTATGCTCATCTCCGTCGAGATGTGCGGCTTCTCCAAGGGCGAATCGGACTCGCGTATCCGTAAGCCCGTGGCTAAGAAAAAGATTAAGCTGCTCACGTCGACGGTGCTCCACTGGGAGGATGGCTCGGACGAGACCACTTACGACCACTGGATGAATGGCGCTATCAAGAACAACTACACGCGCGAGGTCGCCCAGAAGATTTGGGACGATGTTCTCGAGTTCGCGTCTTACGCCTTCAACAAGTCGCACTCCGCCGGCTACGCTATCCTGGTTATGCAGACGGCGTGGCTCAAGGCGCATTATCCGCACGAGTACATGGCGGCCGTTCTGACGTCCTATACGGGCAAGACCGACAAGATCGTGCACTACGTCTCGGCGTGCCGTCACGACGGCATCCCCGTGCTGTCGCCAGATGTCAACGAGTCCGGCACCGAGTTCACGGCTACCAAGGAGGGCGTGCGCTTTGGTCTGGCCGGCATCCGCGGCGTGGGCACCGGCGTGGCGCAGGCGATTATCGCCGAGCGCGAGGCGGGCGGCCCGTTTAAGACGCTGCACGACTTTGTCGAGCGCGTGGACTCGAGCCAGGCCAACCGCCGCGTGATCGAATCGCTCATCAAGGCAGGCGCCTTCGACTCCACGGGGTATCCGCGTCGCCAGATGATGCACTTTGTGGACAAGAACAACCCCGAGAACATCATCGATGCCGCGGTAAAGCGCCAGAAGGATCGCGCGAGCGGCCAGACGTCGTTCTTCGATATGTTTGGCGACGTTGAGGGCTCGGGCTTTGAGGTGAGCGTGCCCGATCCGGATGGCCAGGAATGGGACCGCCACCTCAAGTTGAGTCAGGAGAAGGAGGTTCTGGGCATCTATGTCTCGGACCACCCGCTGCGCCCGTTTGAGTATGCACTAGCCAAGGCGCGTGACTTCTCGTTCTCGCAGATCGACACCGGCTACGAAGTTCAGAATCCTACGGGCGGCACCATCAACCAGGAAATTCCCGAGGGCAAGGCGCTGTGGTGGGCCGGCATGGTCTCGAGCGTGTCCAAGCGCGTGACCAAAAACGGTGACCCCATGGGCATCGTGCAGCTCGAGGACATGGAAGGCGAGGCCACCGTCGTCGTGTTCCCCAAGACCTACAAGGAGGCCGAGGGGTACCTGTACGGCGAGGTCGATCCCGAGACCGGCGCGCAGCTGTCCGATGCCTTTGTGCGCATTAAGGGCAAGCTCGAGCGCTCGGACCGCGGCGACCAGATCATCGCGCAGGAGATCGTGCCGCTCGAGCTTAACGAGGAGAACAACAAGCCCAAGGTGTTTGAGGTCATGGTGCCCAACAGCCGCTTTAGCCAGGGCAATATGGCGCGTCTTGCCACGGTGCTTACCGCCAACCCGGGCGGCGACCGCGTGGAGATCTTTATCGAGCAGGTGGACGGGCGCGTGCTACGTGCCGAGGTGCCGGCCAAGGTCAACGCGCGCTCGATTCCGCTGCTGGCCGAGGCAAAGGCGATTGTGGGTAACCAGGGTCGCGTGACGGTTATCTAAGCTACCCCGGGTGAGATTGGAGGAAGTGATGGCGCAGGGGACGTTTGTGCAGGCGCTCCGGAAAGAGGCGGCGCTGAGCGGCACCTTTATGAAGGGTCGCTCGCTCATGCTCAACGGCGCCGTGCTGTCGATTGAGGACAGCGGCTCACGCTTCTCCAAAAACGTGACGGTTGAGGGCTCGGTGCGCGGTTCGCGCGGCGACCTGTACAAGACGCACGTGGCGCTCGACATGGACGAGCACGAGGTGATCGACTACGACTGCGATTGCCCCGCCGCCTATCGTTACCCCGGTATGTGCAAGCACGCTATTGCCACGGCTCTGGCGTATTTGGATGCCAGCGGCGCCGAGCCCGTCGAAGGTTTGCGCACGCCGGTCCGCACGTTTACGGCGCAGCCGAAACAGCCCGCGCGCACCGCGCCCAAAGCGCCGGCCGTCAATCCCAACTTTCCCTTTCCGGCGCCCGTCCCCACGAGCCCCAGTCTCATGGCGGCGCTCTCCGATCTTTCGGACGCGCGCATGGATGAGCTGGCGAGCATGCGCCGCAAGCTCGCCAGCAGTGTGGATCCCGATGCCCCCAAGGCGGTGTTGGAGCCCTCGCTGGTGCCGTACTACAATCCGCTGTTCGCCGACCGCTTTAGCTGGGCGCTCGAGTTCCGCATTCGCTGCGGTTCGGTGTCCTACGTGGTCAAGGATATCGACGGCATGGCCGACGCCTATGTCCGAGGCGGCACCTTCTCGTACGGCAAGAAGCTCACGTTTGTCCATACGCCCGAAGCCTTCGAAGACGTGTCGACAAAGCTGCTCAACCTTGTTGTGACGACAGTTGCCTATCTCGATGACATCACAAGCTCACGTTCGGCGTCGTACGACTTTGCCCGCAGCGGTTTTGTCGCCGAGCGTCAGTTGCCGCTGTCCGAGCATAGCATCGTATATGTGCTGGACCTGCTGCGCGGCCAGACCATCTCCTTTGAGCCCGCCTGGTCGCGGGGGACGACGACGCATCGCACCTATGACGTGGCGGTTGAGGTGCCTCCGGAAGGGGAAGACGAGGCTCTGTGTAAGCGCCCACCGCTCCTTGCCGCCAAAATTGCGCCGGCGGCTGGTGGCAGCTACGATCTGCGCCTGCCGGCCGATGCATACTGCTTTGCTTCGGGCGACGTTGCCTATCTGGTCGACACCCGCCGTGCGCGCCGCGCCGATGTGGCGTTTTCCCAGCATGCGGCGCCGTTCCTATCGCGCTTGCTGCCCTGTCGCACGCCGGTCCATATCGCTGCCGACCAGGTGGGGGAGTTCTGTCGTATGGCGCTGCCCATTTTGCGCGACTACACCGACCTTACCGCGCCCGCTGCGCTCGACACCGTGGCGCCCGAGCCGGGCTTTGCCATGGCGATCGGCGTCGACGATGGACTCGTGACCTGCAAAATTACGGTTACCTACGGCGACTGGTCGGCAGATCTCTTTAGCCTGGGCGCTCCGGGCAGTCCCTTCGAAGAGCAGCGCCCGGGCGTGCCGTCGCGCGACGAGGTGGCAGAGTTTCGCGTCATGGACACGGCGGCCCTGTATTTCGACTTTTACGAGGGCGGCCTGGCGTTTGAGGAACGCGATGACGAGAGCCTGTTCCACTTGCTGACCGAGGGCCTGTCTGCCCTGTCCGAGCTGGGCGAGGTCATGCTCAGCGACCGCCTGCGCCAGGTCTCGGTCCGCCCTGCGCCCAAGCTTTCGGTGCGTGCGACCGTCAAGAGCAACCTGCTCGACGTCGAGCTGGGCGCGAGCGGCCTTTCGGCGGCAGACCTTGCCATCTACCTCGACTCCTACAAGCGCCATCAAACGTTTGCGCGCCTTACGTCGGGCGACATCATTCGCCTGGACGAGGGCGCCCGAGCTGCGTTTGGCCTCGCCGAGGACCTGGGCGTCGATGCCGTCGACCTGCTCGACGGCGTGTCGCTACCCGCGTCGAGCACCCTGTTCGTCGATAGCATGCTCGCGCGCACGCCCGCGCTCGAGGCCGATCGCGACGCTGCGTTCCGCCGTACCGTCGAGCGTCTGGACACGCTCGGCAAGATGGACTTTACGGTGCCCGCCTCGCTTAAGGCCACGCTGCGTGGCTACCAGGTCGATGGCTACCAGTGGCTCGGCTCGCTCGAGCACCTGGGCCTTGGCGGTATTTTGGCCGACGACATGGGCCTGGGCAAAACGCTGCAGATGATCGCCCATATCCTGGCGCGCGTGGAGGCGGGGGACACCAAGCCCACGCTCGTGGTCTGCCCCGCGTCGCTCGTGTACAACTGGACTGCCGAGCTGGAGCGCTTTGCGTCTTCGCTCGACGTGTGCGCCATCGTGGGCGCCAAGGCGCAGCGCCGCGTGCAGATAGCCGGGACCGCTGAGCATAACGTGGTCGTGACGTCGTATGACCTCATGCGTCGCGATATCGACGAGTATGCCGAGCAGGACTTTGCCCGCGTGGTGCTTGACGAAGCCCAGTACATTAAAAACCCGCTCACGCAGGTGGCACGCGCTGCAAAGCGCCTGCCGGCCGGCGTGCGCTTTGCCCTGACGGGCACGCCTATCGAAAACCGCCTGTCCGAGCTCTGGAGCATCTTCGACTTTTTGATGCCAGGCCTTTTGGGCACGCGAGAGTCGTTTGCCAAGCGCTTTGAGAGCCCAGTCGAGCATGCCGAGGGCGACAACGCCGCTCGCCTGCAGGCGCTCGTGTCGCCGTTTGTGCTGCGTCGTGTCAAAGAAGACGTGGTGGCCGACCTGCCCGAGAAGATCGAGGACACCGTCATGGCGCAGCTCACCGGCGAGCAGCGCAAACTCTATCTGGCCAACCAGGACCGCATCGCCCAGCAGGTGCAGCATCGCGAAGCCAACGAGTTCAAGAAGGACAAGCTCAAGGTGCTCGCCGAGCTCACCAAGCTGCGGCAGATCTGCTGCGACCCGCATCTGCACTACGAGGATTACAAGGCCGGGAGCGCTAAGCTCGACGCTTGCATGGAGCTCGTGCATGGCGCGCTCGACGGCGGGCATCACATTCTGCTGTTCAGCCAGTTCACGGGCATGCTCGATATTATCGGCAAACGCCTGGCCAAGGAGGACATCGGCTTCCTTAAGCTCACGGGCGCATCGTCCAAGGAAAGCCGCGCCAAGATGGTCGCGCAGTTCCAAGCGGGCGAGGTGCCGGTCTTTTTGATCTCGCTCAAGGCGGGCGGCGTCGGCCTGAACCTGACGGCCGCCGACGTGGTCATCCACTATGACCCGTGGTGGAACGTGGCGGCGCAAGACCAGGCGACCGACCGTGCCCACCGTATTGGCCAGCAACACACCGTGACCGTGTACAAGCTCATCGCCAAGGACACGATCGAAGAGCGCATTATGCAGATGCAGGAGTCCAAGCGCGATCTGGTCAACAGCGTGCTCGGCGGCGACGGCATCTCGTCGGCACTGTTCACGCGCGAGGATGTTCTGGCACTGCTCGGCGGTGACGGTCGCTAGCCGCGCGCGGGGTGGGACTGCTGGAGCGGGCAGGACGGTCGACGCATTTTGGCCCGACCGCTTGCCTGATTCGTTATGTGTTCATTTGCAATGCCGTGGATGGTTTGTCTGCCTTTGGGCATAAGAACCATCAAGAACATTGGCACATCAGCAAAGGAGAACATCATGGCGAAATTCTTTAAGGACCCCGACGGCAAGCTCATCGCTGCCCTTGGCGACGACGTTGCGACCCCTGCCGGTTGCACGGAACTGACCGCAAACACTGAGGACGCGGCGCACGAGAAGCACGTGCCTGTTGTCGAGACCGAGCGCGACGGTCACGTGATTCGCGCCCGCGTTGGCTCGGTCGAGCACCCCAGCCTGCCCGAGCACTACATTGAGTGGATCGCCCTTGAGGCCGAGGGCCGCTTAGAGGTCCATTACCTTGAGCCCGGCATGAAACCCGCGACGTTTTTCGCGGGCGGCTCTAAGACCGGTACCGTCTATGCCTACTGCAACCTGCACGGGCTGTGGTCCGCGACATTCTAGGAGCGCGCCCCCGCTCGGGGTATCATAGCTAGCATATGCACATGCAAGCGCCGACTGCATTATGCGGCCGGCGCTTTTACTACGATTTCGATGGTTTACGAAGGAAAGGGCTGAGCCATGAAGCTCGCGCTTGCACAGATCGATATGCGCCTGGGTGATATTGAGGGCATTTGCGGCCGCATCGAGGACCAGGCTCGTCTGGCCCACGAGCGCGGAGCGCGCGTGCTGTGCGTTCCGGCTCCGCTCTTTATGGGCGCCATGCCCGGTGGCCTGGTGGGCGCTGCCGACTTTGAGCACGACATGCTTGCCGGCTTGACTGGTGTCGCCGAGCGTATCCAGGAGCTTGACATGATCTGCATCGTGCCCGCGGCGGTTTCGTTTGAGGGCCAGCCACTGCTCGACTACATGATGCTCAAGGATGGTCATGTGGTGCCGGCGCGTTCGAGCATTGCCTTGCAGCGTGGCGAGAACAACGACACGCGTTGGGCGCCGCCGGTGTTCGACGTGGACGGCGTGCGCATCGCCGTGATTTTTGACTTGGACCGCGAGCTCGAGATGTTGCCGACCGGCGTCGACCTCATCGCGTATTTCCAATTCAACGCGTTTGACATGACCGACCGCGAGACTGCCGCCATTGCCGCCGTTCGCAGCGGCGCCTACCGCAAGATCGCATCCAAGCGCAGCGTGTGGTTTGCCTGCATGGCGCCGGTCGGCGCCTATGACGAGTCGGTGTATACCGGCGGATCGTTTGTGCTCGACGACTGCGGGCGCGTGGTGGCCCAGGCGCCGTGCTTTGAGGAGAGCCTGCTGGTTCAGGAGATTCAACGCGGCGTGATGCTCGATGCCCTGGAAGATCACGAACTGCCCGAGTTCCGTTCCGAGGAGTGGCTGTGGCAGGCGCTGGTGCTCGCCGTGCGCGACAACGCCCGAGCCCACGGTGCGTCGCGTGCTGTGGTGGCACTCGAGGGCGGCTTGCCGTCGTCCCTGCTGGCGGCGCTGGCCGTCGACGCTCTGGGCCCGCGCAATGTGATTGGCCTGGTGCTGGGGCGCAACCGTATCTTTACGCCGGCGCAGGAAGAGGCCGAGGCTGCCCGCTGTGCCGCCGTCCGCGCCATCGCCGAGCGTCTGCACATTCGCACCGTCGAGCGCGATGCGCCGGATGCGGCGCGTGTGCTCGATCGCGACGTGTCGGCGGGCGATGCCGAGCGTCTGCGCTCGCGTACGCTGGGCCTCATGCTGGAGGACACGGCGCTCGAGTTGGGTGCGATGGCGCTGAGCCCGCTGTCCAAAACTGAGTACGCGCTGGCGGCGCCGGCGCTTTGCGGCGGCTACCAGGGCGATTATGCGCCCTTTGGCGATGTGTACCTGTCGACGCTTGAGTTTGTGGCGCGCGTGCGCAACCGCACGTCTGCCGTGGTGCCCCAAGAGCTCGTGACGCTCAACGTGGTGGAAGATTGTATGGAGCGCGTGCTGGCGCAGGCGCTCTCGACGCTCGACGGTCCGGTCGATATGCTCGACCGCGCGGCACAGCTGCTCGGCGGGCTTGAGCCGGGTGAGGTCGATGGCGCGCTCGAGGCGCATGTGGACCGCAATCGATCTTTCGACGATATCTCGATGGCCGCTGGCAAGCCTGAGGCCTGCTCGCTGCTGCTGATGCTCGTTCGACAGGGTGAGGCTGCCCGCCGCATGTTGCCGACGGCACCGATCGTCTCGTCCCGCTCGTTTGCCGAGCGCTCTTGGCCGTACATGCTCGCGTGGTCCGACCTGGGGCTTAACGGCAAGGAGCGTATGTCGGTCGATTCGCTGGCGCGCGCCGAGGTGCGCCGTTTTGCTGACGAGGATACGAGCGAGCGCATGCGAAACGAGATGATGGGCGTGCTGGGCGAGCTACTGGGTATTTCGCCCGAGCAGATGGAGGAGCTGCGCTCTGAGGACGGTCAGCGTCGTTTGCACGAGGGAATGAAAAAATTCGAGGGCGAGGTTCAGGACGCCATCGATAAGATGATGGGCGGTCAGGGCGGCTCGCAAGGTAGTCCCCAGGGTGGTCCGATGCCGCATCCGCCGGTGGATCCCCGTCAGTTTCCCTTTTTCTCGCAGAACTAAACTGGGGATGGGATTTGCTCCCAACCCTGATACTTCAACTAAGCATCTTGACCCCGTTGTGTTATTCTAGAACAGACGTTCGTGAATAGTGCGCGGGGCGTTGTCTTGCGCTGCGCTTGTGGCGAGGGGAGGTCGGCTTGGTTATCTTGGGCATTGACCCCGGTTTGGCTCATACGGGTTGGGGGATTATCGAGGAGCGGCGTGGCGAGGTTCGCTGTCGCGCCTACGGTTGTATCGAGACCAGCGCGGGCAGCCCGCTCGCGGTGCGCCTGTCGCATATTGCCCGCGACCTCAAGGGCGTTGTCGAACGCTATCGACCCGATACCGCTGCCATCGAGAGCATTTACTTTGGCGCCAACGTTCGCTCGGCCATCCCTACGGCGCATGCCCGCGGCGCTGCGCTTGTGGCACTTTCGGAGTGCGCGCTCGAGATTGGCGAGTACACGCCCATGCAGATTAAACAGGCTGTGGTGGGTACCGGCGCCGCAGATAAGCGGCAGGTCGCCTACATGGTACGCACGCTAACACAGCTCGACCACGACCCGCATCCCGACCATGCCGCCGATGCCCTGGCCTGCGCCATCTGCCACGTAAACCTCAGCCGCACCCGCGCCCTCACCGGTGGCGAGTTCTATCAACAGAGAGGAACCGGATACTGATGATTTCCCAGCTCCACGGAACGCTTGTCGAGGCCACGATGAGCTCTGCTGTCGTTGATGTGTCGGGCGTTGGCTTTGAGCTCGGCATCTCGGGCAGCACTGCGGCCACGTTGCCGACGCCCGGCGGCGAGGTCCGCCTCTACACGCGTATGCAGGTGCGCGAGGACGCCATGACACTTTTCGGTTTTTCCTCAAAGGATGAGCGCACGATGTTCGACCGGCTCGTGTCCGTGTCGGGCGTTGGCCCGCGCTTGGCGCTCGCCGTGCTTTCCACCTATACCGTGGGGCAGCTGTATTCACTGGTGATGACCGAGGACGACAAGGGCATGGCCAAGGTACCCGGTGTGGGCAAAAAGACAGCTCAGCGCCTGATCCTGGAACTCAAGAGCACCTTTGCCAAGGACAAGGGCTTTGTGCCGGTCGACGTGATCCCGGGGCAGGTTGCGATGCCGGTCCCCGCTGCCGCTCCCTCGGCCATCGATGACGCCCGTGCGGCGCTCCTCTCCATGGGCTTTAGCCCGCAGGAGACCGATGTTGCCCTGAGCGGGTATGATGGGCAGAATATGCGTGTCGAGGATCTGCTCGGCGCGGCGCTTAAGCGACTCGGAATGGATGCGTGATGTGGGAAGCCGATGACTCTCAGGACCTGTGGGCGACGCCTGGCAACTCGCCGGCGGCATCCATGGCGCACGGTGAACGCATGGTGGGCTCGGAGCTGACGGCCGAGGACCTCGATGTCGATCGCACTTTGCGCCCCCAGCGCCTGGACGATTACTGCGGCCAGGAGCATATCAAGCAGAGCCTGCGCGTGTTGATCGAAGCGGCGCAGAGCCGTGGCGAGACGCTCGACCACGTGATCTTCTCGGGCCCTCCGGGTCTGGGCAAGACCACGCTGGCTACGGTTATCGCCAACGAGCTGGGCGCTCAGATCAAGACCACGAGTGGCCCTGCTATCGCGCGCACCGGCGACCTGGCAGCCATTCTTACTAACTTGCAGCCGGGTGACGTACTGTTTATCGACGAGATCCACCGCCTCAACCGCTCGGTCGAGGAGGTCCTGTACCCCGCGATGGAGGACTTTGCCCTCGATATCGTGATCGGTAAAGGCCCGGCCGCACGATCGATTCGCCTGGATATCCCCAAGTTTACGCTGGTGGCGGCAACGACCCGCTCGGGTATGCTGACTGGCCCGCTGCGCGACCGCTTTGGCATTTCATATCGCTTGGATTACTACACGGTCGAAGAACTCGCGCAGATTGTGACACGCTCGGCGTCCATCCTGGGTGTGACAATAGACCATCCGAGCGCGCTCGAGATCGGCTCACGCTCGCGTGGCACGCCGCGCTTGGCTAACCGTTTGCTCAAGCGCGTGCGCGACTATGCGCAGGTGCGTGGCAACGGTCCCATTGAGCTTGATATTTGCCGTCAGGCGCTCGAGTTCTTCGAGATCGACGAGCTCGGTCTGGACTGGATGGATATTCGCATTTTGGAGACGCTCGCCAAGACGTTCTCCGGTCGTGCCGTGGGACTTACGACCCTTGCCAGCGCGGTGGGCGAGGACCCGGGCACGCTCGAGGATGTCTATGAGCCCTATTTGCTGCAATGCGGGTTGATGATTCGTACGCCGCAGGGCCGTCAGGCAACCCTTCGCACCTTTGAGCACCTGGGGATTGAACCTACCGTTTAGGGCGCTTTGTTTTGGCGGGCTGTTGGGCTATCGCTGGGCATCGGGTAAACATATCGCCGTTCATCGGTTATGGGCGTTTTACTATTGCGCGCCCGTGCTATGCTGAATTGGTCTTTTTCTCATTCGGTAACGAAAGGACCGCCCATGCCTACTGACATCGAAATCGCACGTTCCGTCACGCCGCTGCCCATTACCGAGGTGGCTAAGAACGCCGGCGTCGACGTAAAGCACCTGATTCCGTACGGCTTCGACAAGGCTAAGGTTGACTATTCACTGCTCAACGAGCCGACCGATCACCAGGCCAAGCTCGTCCTCGTGACCGCTATCAACCCAACGCCTGCGGGCGAGGGCAAGACCACCACGACCATCGGTCTGGCCGATGGCCTGCGTCGTCGCGGCGTCAAGAGTGCCGTGGCCCTGCGCGAGCCTTCGCTCGGCCCCGTCTTTGGCGTTAAGGGCGGTGCTGCCGGCGGCGGTTGGGCTCAGGTCATCCCCATGGAGGATATCAACCTGCACTTTACCGGCGACTTCCATGCTATCGGTGCTGCCAACAACCTGCTGGCCGCCATGCTTGATAACCACATCCAGCAGGGCAACCAGCTCGGTATTGACGTTAAGCGCATCACTTGGAAGCGCGTCGTCGATATGAACGACCGTCAGCTGCGCCACGTCATCGACGGCATTGGCGGTAAGGCTCAGGGCGTGCCGCGCGAGGACGGCTTCGATATCACCGTCGCCTCCGAGGTCATGGCAATCCTGTGCCTGTCTACGAGCATTAGCGACCTCAAGGAGCGCCTGGGCGAGATTGTCGTCGGCTATAGCTTTGCCGGCGAGCCCGTCCGTGCCCGCGACCTTAAGGCCCAGGGTGCCATGGCCGCGTTGCTTAAGGACGCGCTCAAGCCCAATCTGGTGCAGACGCTCGAGGGCACGCCCGCGTTTGTCCACGGCGGTCCCTTCGCCAACATTGCCCACGGCTGCAACTCCATCATGGCTACGCGCATGGCCATGCGTTTTGGCGATGTCGCCATTACCGAGGCCGGCTTCGGCGCCGATCTGGGCGCCGAAAAGTTCCTCGACATTAAGTGCCGCATGACGGGCGTTCGCCCCAGCGCCGTCGTGGTCGTTGCGACCGCTCGTGCGCTGAAGTACAACGGTGGCGTCGCCAAGGCCGACCTCAACGAGGAGAAACTCGAGGCACTCAAGGCTGGCATGCCCAACCTGCTGCGTCACGTCGACAACATCCAGAACGTTTATGGTCTGCCCTGCGTGGTCGCCATCAACCGCTTCCCGACGGACACCGAGGCCGAGCTTGCGCTCATCGAGTCCGAGTGCCAGAAGCTCGGCGTCAACGTTAAGCTTTCCGAGGTCTGGGCCAAGGGCGGCGAGGGCGCGCTCGAGCTGGCCGATGAGGTCATGCGTCTGATTGAGCAGCCGAGTGAGTTTAAGTTTGCCTATGAGGACGGCGCCGATGTGGCCGACGCTCTCGAGGCCATTGCCACCAAGGTCTACCGCGCCGACGGCGTTGACTTTACGCCGGCCGCCAAGCGCCAGCTTGCCGAGCTGCGCGAGAACGGCTTTGGCAACCTGCCGGTGTGCGTGGCCAAGACGCAGTACAGCTTTAGCGACAACGCCAAGGCCCTGGGCGCTCCCGAGAACTTCCGCATCACGGTGCGCGAGCTCAAGGTTTCTGCCGGTGCCCACTTTGTAGTCGCACTGACTGGCAGTGTTCTGACCATGCCGGGCCTGCCCAAGGTCCCCGCGGCCGAGAATATCGACGTCGACAACGACGGCAACATCACCGGCCTGTTCTAAGCTCGCTGCGCATGGCTGCTTGCTTGCCCCGCCGCGCCCACAAGGCCCGGCGGGGCTTTTTGATCCTTAGGCCCGCGCATGTCTTGTAGATACCGACGGGCTCCGTCCATCATAGGCTTTTGCGCGGGTAGAATGCATGGATAACTTGAGGCTCACGCGCGACGGAAAGGAATCGTTGCATGGATCAGGACAAGACAACCGTGATGGGCGGCTACGGTTCCGCGCAGGCTGGCGATAGCGCCGATGCGACCCGCGTTGTTCCCAACCCCGGTTATACCGACCCCGCCGCGACGCAGCCTTCTGCCGAGCCCACCCGGGTTATGGGCTATGGCGACACGGCGCAGGATTCTTACGCTGCATCTTCGCAAGGCCCCTATAGCAACGCAGCTCCGGACCCGTTTGATTACGCGCCGCAGGATTCTTATGCCGCCTCGACGCCTAATCCCTATGATGACCTGCCGCAGAATCCCATTCCGCAGCCTCAGCAGACGACGTATATGCCTCGCACGGCGCAGCCTCGCTACGAGTCGCGCCAGCCGTATCGCGAGTACCCCAAGTCGATTCCGCAATATGGCGAGGACGAGGAGAAGAAGCCGTCGCGTTCGTCGAGCGTGATCAAGAAGATCCTCATCGTGCTGGCGATCTTCTTTGCGCTGTCGGTTGTGTTTGCCATCGTGTCGGGCATGCTCAACAAGCGAGGGAGTTCAACGGCCGATACCACTGCCGAGCAAACTGAGTCCGCCTCGTCTAGCGCCGTCGATCTGAGCGATATCCCGGGGCAGTACTGGTCCAACGCCAAGAAGATCCTCAAGTCGCGCGGCGCCGATCTTTCGAATGCCGTGGTCCTGACTGATGATGGCTCAACGCCCGTCGTCGATGCCAACTGGGTCGTTACTTCTGCCTACTATAACGACAACGGCAACCTCGAAATTCAACTCACGCACAAGAACAGCTCGGGCAGCTCGTCCGACGGCCAAAGCGGTACCGACAGTTCGAGCTCCAATACGCTGGAGGACTTGAGCAACAAGGCACAGGAGTTGGGAGACAAGGCGCAAGAGCTGGGCGACACGGCACAAAACCTGGGCGATACCGCGCAGAACTTGGGCGGCATGGCGACGGATGCCTGGAACGCCCTGCAAAACGGCATCTCGGGCGCGCAGGGAAACTAGCAGACGAGCGGAGCGGGGCTACAGCTGCTCGGCCGGGCGGTCGGGCGAGCTAAAGCCCGAGTCAAACGTGACGACGCACGAGACATCGGGCCGGCGCTCGTGCACGATGCGCGTGACGAGTTCCAGCAGCTCCTCGTCGGATATGTCAAAACCGTCGGGGCGCACAAGGTCAAATGACACAAAGCCATCGTGTTCGTGAAGGTCGTGGATGGAAAGCGCGGGGTCGATCTGCATGACGCCGCGCTTGACCCAGCCGCGCAGGTCGTCGCCGGTGGTGGCGATAGGGTCGCAGTGCAGCGTGATATCGATGCCCATTTGGCGCTTGATGTCGTGCTCGATGGTGTCCAAAATCTCGTGGTGCTCAAATGCGTCGCCCTCGCCGGGCATCTCCACGTGGGCGCTGGCAAACTGACGACCGGGGCCGTAGTCGTGCACCATCAGGTCGTGCGTGCCCAAGACCTGCGGATAGGACATGATCTTGTCGCGAATTGCCTGGACGAGCTTGGGGTCGGGCGCTTGTCCCAGCAACGGGCTGATGGCGTCGCGCACTAGGCCCATGCCGCTGATGCAGATGAAGATGCCCACACCCAGGCCTGCCCAGCCATCGAGGTCAAAGCCGGTCGTCTGCGAAATAAGCGCCGCCGCTAAGACCGAACCCGAGGTGATGACGTCGTTTTTGGAGTCCTGTGCTGTGGCGATGAGCGTCTCCGAGTCAATGCGGTTGCCCAACGTGCGGTTGAATGCGGCCATCCAGAGCTTAACGAGCATGGATGTAGCCAGTGCCGCAAGGGAAACGAGCGTGTAAGCGGTGGGGGAGGGCTTGATGATCTTGGTAGCTGACTCCAGGATCAGGTTGATGCCGACGGCGCAAACCAGGACGGCGACAAACAGGCCGGCGAGGTATTCGTAGCGGCCGTGGCCATAGGGGTGGCCTTCGTCTGCCGGGCGGCTGGCAAGGCGGAACCCGAGCAGGCTCACGATGTTGCTCGAGGCATCGGAGAGGTTGTTGAAGGCATCGGCGATAAGCGAGACGGAGCCGGCGAGCAGGCCCGCGATGCCCTTGGCCAGGCACAGGGTGATGTTGAGGCCAATGCAGATGAGGCTTGCGGCAAAGCCCGCGTTGGTGCGGCAAGATGCATCGACCGGCTCGCCCTCGCTGCCGGGAACAAGCGTATGTACCAGCCGATTTACAAATAGCATAGCGGTCGTCCTCACAATCATGTTTAAAGGGATAGTGTAGCTCGCGCGGGGGCGCCGTGCACCGATGCTCAGAAAATGCAGCAATAGTCTGCCGGTGCTAACGAGCGAGCCTTCCCGTCTGCCAAGGTGGTCCATTTTGGGCCACATGGGTATGGGCATGTGCCTGTTTGCTCGACATACTTAATGTCGACAGCCCCTGCGCAAAGGAGAATGTATCCATGGACGAGATGTTTGCCATCAAATGCCAAAACTGCGGCGGTCCTATGTACTCACACCAAGCTAAACGCAGCTTTGAGTGCGCCTATTGCGGCACGGTCATCCCATGGCAGGCGGACGCCGGAGAGCCCAAGAGCGCTTTGGGCATTCGTCATACGCCGTTGACGGTGGTTGATGGGCTGCTCAAGCTCACGCACGTCTCGCAGCTCGAGCGCCCAGAGGACCCGGACTGGTATTTCTTCAATTCGTACTGGCGCAATCAGTCGGTTCTGGAGCATCTGCTGTGGGAGGACCGCGGCACGGCGCAGGAGTTCCAAGAGGCGACGCACGTGAGCATTCCCTGCCCCTTCTGCGGCGCGTCCTTTGAGGGCGAGTCGACCCAACGCGTGTTTGAGTGCCCGTCCTGCGGCAATAAGATCGGCGTTGCCGACCTGCTCAAGCCCGGCACGTTTAGTAAGCGCCTGACTATGGGCGTGGGTGCCGAATACGTTCCCGAACAGGGCATCCCCTGTGAGATATCGCCGCAGCAGGCACGTGCCAACGCGCTACAACTGGTGCGCCAGTACCCCGACGCCTTTGCCGGGCATGACGTGGAAGACGCGATCCAAAATGACATGATGCTCTTCTATTTCCCCATGGCGCTGGCGGACCTGCGCATGATGGCGTCCTTCCCGGGCAAGGGCCTGAGCAAGGAGACCCTGGTGTACTACGAGGTGCTCGACTGGGCATACCCCCGGGCCAACTACCTGGACGTTCGCCTTATGGGCATTTTGGAGCCGTGGGACTTTGCCAAGGTCGGGCCGTTCGATCCTGCCATGCAGGAGGGTGACTTCCGCGTTGTCTCCGTCGATGCGTCCACCAAGGACCAGGTGGTCATTGATAAGCTGGCGCTCGACGTTGCCGGCAACGATGCCGAGGCGGTGCTGGGGCTCAATAAAAAGAGCATCCGCACCTGGGCGCGCAAGGCCCGCAAGCACAAGGACGGTCTGGTTATGGTGCCGGTCTACTTTGTCGATCGTCCGGCGTCGGATAGCCGCGATGGCGAGCAAGTGCGCATCGCCGTGAACGGCCAGACGGGCCGCGCGGCCGCGGTGGTGTTTAGTGACAAGCGCGAGACGCATATTGTGGCGCCGCTCAACCCGAGCCTGCATCTGTCCGGCGAAAGTACCGTGCATGCCACGCCCATCGAGGTCAAATACGTTAAATCGCCGTTCCTATACCAGATCGTGCACCGTGGAGGCGGCGAGCAACCACGTCAGGTGGCAGCAGCGGCCGAGGGTTCTTACCGAGAGGAGAAGCCTAAACGCAAGGGCTTGTTCGCTGCGATCTTTGGGAAGTAGGGGAGTAGCGCCGGTTGTTGCCGTAACGTGATGGCCGGGGGTGCGGGGCGGCTCTCAGGAGTGCGGGCTGCCGTCTGATTGTTTGAGGGTGCCAGATGTAAATAAACAGTGGGGCGGCTGCAAAAGAGCCGCCCCACCGGGTAAAATCAGGTTGTGCCGCGGAACCCGCTCCTCAGTCGGTCAACTTTGGAAGCGCGGGCAACGCAGGTGCTATCGTCTTAAAGGGTCGGCTGCAACCGGCCCTTTTCTGTGGCAACCAATGGAGCCACATCAGACGAAGGCCGCGTCTTTGCCTGTCAGGTCACGCTCGCCAGCCACGGCTAGAATGTCGTTGCCGGCGTCCATGACCGGTATTGTTTCGTAGCAGCCGTCGCAACCGCGAGTGCGCCTGCGACGGCTGCGGTGGTTTCGGTCGCAACGTGCTGCTACCCTTGCGTTTCGCCATTGGTCGCTTCGTTGATGGCGCGGTACTCGGCACTCAGCTCGCGCGCCAGCTCTTCCTTGCTTGGAAGATATGGCAGGTATTTGGCGGCAAACACTTGGTCGTTGTCTTCGGGCAGCGTGTACTCGACGATCGAATCGCTTTTGTCCGCGCAGAGCACGATGCCTATGGGCGGATTGTCGCCTTCGTTCATGAGTTCGCGCGTGTAGTAGTTCACATACATTTGCATCTGGCCCAGGTCCTGATGCGTAAGATCGTCCGTCTTAAGGTCGATGAGCACGAAGCAGCGCATCAGATAGTTGTAAAAAACAAGGTCAATATAGAAATGGCGTCCATCAAAGGTGATGCGCTTTTGGCGCGCCTCGAAAGCGAAGCCACGGCCAAGCTCCAGCAGGAACTTCTGAAGATGCGTGATGAGCGCCTGCTCTAGATCGCTCTCGCGAAACGCAGTATCGTCCGAGAAACCTAAAAACTCCAGTACATATGGGTCGCGGATGATATCCTCGGGGCGACGAGCCGGGGCGCTCATTTGGATTTCCTGGGTGACGGCCTCCTTGTCCTTGCTGGCAAGCAGGCGCTCGCGGAACATGGTGTTGATCTGGCGTTCGAGCTGGCGCGTGCTCCAGCGAGAGTTGGCGCATTCGTTCATGTACCAGGTGCGAGCTTCGGGGTCAGGAATGCGTATTAACCTGCGGTAATGTGTCCAGCTCAATTCGGGACGCAGTGAGTCCCGAATTGGAAATGCAAGATAGAACTGACGCATTTTGCGCAGCTCTCTTGCTTCAAAACCTTTACCAAAATCCTTGGTAAGTCTGATTGCGAGGGCCTTGAGCAGCGCCTCTCCATACTTGGCGCGCTCCTCTCCGCCCTGCTCATCAACAATGCTCTTGCCGATCTCCCAATACGCCTCAACCATCGCAAAGTTAACGGCGGTATAGGCCTTGTCGCGAGCGGCGTTGAGAATTGAGGAGACCTGCTTGTAAAAACCTTCGGGCACGATAGCCGATTCTCTGCGGTTGACCAGTTCACCCATCAATATCGCCCCACTTTCCTCTTGAGGAGTGCATCTTTATTGCATTTAGTTTAAAGCCTCGTGCGGACACGAATTGCGATGCTGCCCGGTACCTTCGCGAGGAGGTCTCGAAGCGACTAAAATGTGATGGCAGGGACTGATTAAACTCAACCCATGGGAGTGACGCGCATGGACAACAACACGCCGCTGTTCCAGGACAAAGGTTCGGGCAGGTTTAAAGACGTCAAGATCTTCCCCAACCGTATCGAGGTGCTCAAGAAAGGTACGTTCGGTGGCAAGCATACCGAGATCGTTTACCTTAAGGACATCACGGGTGTCAACAGAATCAAAGGTCGTGACGTTTTCCTGCGCAATCGGCTGTTGACTGCCTGTGTCTTTAGTCTGAGCAGCCGTGCGAAGGCCCAGGAATTCGTGAACGCGTTGAACATGGTGATGTAGCCGACGTCGGCGTTCGGGCCAAGGTAAAATCGGGGGTGCAGAACGATATTCTCCACCCCCGATTGAGTCGATGTGTCTAAAAGGTCGGCCAGCTTATTCGCTAGCGCCTTCGCTGCCTTCACGGTCGTTGGCAAGCAACGCCGCGCCGGCGACTGTTGTCGCTACGGCGGCAGCGGCGAGCCCAGCGGAAATGCCAGAGCCGTCGCCTGTGTCGGCGAGCTTTCCGCCCGAGCTCTTGCCCTTGTTGCCCTTACCGTTCTTGTCCGCGCTGCCCGCGTTGGCGCCAGTGCCGGTGCCGGTGCCGCTTGCGCTGCCCGAGGCCGCGACGGTAAAGCTCGCGGCCCCGTCGCTGGCGAGCGTGTAGTTCTGCGCCGCGTCGCCCAAGAGACCGTTCGCGCGCACCCAGTACGTTCCTGCGGCAAATGTTTCGCCCTCGGCCATTGCCGTGTCCGGCGCGCCGTTTGCATCGTGCATAAACTCCAACTGCGCCGCGCAGGCATCGTTTTCGAGCTTGCCCTCAAGCGATGCCGCAATCTTAGCACGCACGTCCTCGCCGGCCTTAAGGCCTTCGAGCCCCTCAAAATGAGGCGTTAGCGCGCGCGGGTCGATATCGATAGGCACGGAACCCTGCAGTTCCGTAACGGTCTCGTTGCCCAGGGCGTCGACATCCACATATTCGATGGCAAACGCATGGCCCGAAGCCGCCACGTTGAGTACATTGCTGCTGTCGACGAGGCGGAAATAGCCCTCGCCAACGGTCTTGCCGCCCTGGAGCGAAGCTTCGCTCAGCGAGCCGCCGTACGTCATGCGCATGCGGGTCGGGAGGTGGTACGAAGCCGTCTGCTTGTGCTCCGTATCGTAATTGCGCTGATAGATGCTCCGGGCCAGTGCCGAATCAACAAAGTCGGACGCGATGATCCCAATGTGCTTGAGGCAATCCGAGTTTGTTTTCTCGTTGCCGCTGGGGTTGATGTACTGGCTCTTATACAGATGCTCGTTGACTACTCGTGCCGAGGTAAAAGGATTGCCTCCGTGCGACAAGCCCGTGCAGCTGGTGTAGTTGATAGACCAGCAACGCTCCTGGACTTGCACCATGGCTCCGTCAGCGTCCTTGACGTCAACCGTGTTGCGCGTGCGTCCGGTCGTTTCCTTCAGCGCATTATCGACCCAGATGAGCTTGTCGGTTCCCGAGAGTTTGTACTTGTCCTGGGCGTATACCTTGGTGCAATAGGGTTCTTTGGTGCCGGCGTCGTCGGTCTCCTCAAAGCCCCGCGCGTCTTGGATGAGACACATGGTAGTGCTGTCGGAGTGAGCCTTGGCCTTGCCATCCCATTCGGTAAGGTCGAGGCCCCACGTGTGGCCGCTTACACTGTTGCCGGCGAGCCTAAAACGACGCAGCAGGACGATCTTTCCGCGCGCCTCGCGTAGTGTGGGGACGCGGCTCGATGTGTAGAACAGGTCGGGGTTCTCATCCATAACCTTGGCGAAAGCCGTCGTAATACCCTCGTCGGTGGCCTCGTCATTGCCGCGCGACACGAGCATGATGAGCGCCTCTGTCGGGTTTTCCTTCAAAAACGTTGTGAAGTAGCCTATGACATCGGAAAGATGCAAAAAGTTCCCGTCTTTTTTAAACAGATAGAAACCTCCGTGGTCGATGCCGGGGTCATCGCCCTTTCCGAGTCGAATATCAAAATAGCGAATGCCTTCGAGCAACTGCGTGGGGATGTAATCCTGCTGGCATTTTACTTGCGAGGTTTGAGGCTCGGTGTCGTTGTCCACACTGCAGGTGCCCGAATCGTGCGTACCCGGGATGCTCAGCTCGTCGAGGAACTTGTTGTCGTGGACGTTGCCCATCCAACATGGCCCATCGACGTAGCTGCTATATGTCTTCCAGTCGAGGCTGCTAACCGTGGCATTGGTCTTGCCCATGTCGTAACCGATAAGTTCGAGCTCCCACGGAATGCTCTCACTCTTATGGCAGATCTTGTTGTTGTCCTGGTCTTTGCCGTTCGATTCTATTGCCAGGTATTTAATGGTTTTTTTCTTGTCGTTTTTCTCGACGGTGCGGTCTCGGATGATATAGGTTCCGTTTGATTGACGCTCGAACGCAAAAGCGCGGCTGGGCTTGTTGTCATACTCGCCGCCCCATACGTGGATGACCTTTCCATCTTTGTCCGAGTCGCCGTCGACCGACCAAATGCTGTAGCCCGTCTTTTTATGCTCTTCGAAATTGAGCAAGGTGCGGATAGCATACCAGTTTGTATCGTCATTCTTGGTCGTTACGTTCTCAAGGATGAGCTTGCTGGACGTGCCGTCATTAAACAGATGGCAGACGTTGCCGATAACGTTGCCGTCTTCGTTGACGCTTGCGGTACGAAGATAGCCCGCGGGGCGAAGGCGAATGACGAACTTGTTGAGGCTGTCCGCTGGCCCGGTCGTGCCGTCCGCAAAGGCTGCCCGCGGGCTAATGCCCAATGCCGCGGTTTCGGGCAGGCTTGCCAGCGGCGACAGCGCTGCGAGTCCTAGGCCCAGCGTAAACGCTCGGCGACTGATGGCATGGTGTTCGGTCATAACTCCTCCATTCGCAGGGTGCGGTTATGCGCTCGTTTTTGTAACTATACTGCTTTGACATTAAGAAAGGGAGGGTCGGTTTTCCGGCCCTCCCTTGGTACGAAGCGCTGGGGCACCGTCGCCTGCTTGCCTTGCGTCCGTGTCTCCCGTTGCGCTCGCCAGTCGCTTAGCGCTTGATCTCAATGTCGTCGAGCTTAACATCCATCGCCTCGGCCTTGGCCTCGGCGATGTCGTCGGCAAACTCGAGGGACTTCATCATGGTCTCGACGGCGTCCTTGTGCTCTTCGACGTTGTCGATGCTCACGTAGACGCTGCCGCCGCCTGCCTCAGTAAAGTACTCGGTCGTCACGCCGCCCGAATGAGTGTAGGAAGCGTTGCGCCAGGTCTTGCCGTTGTACTTGACGGGATCGTTCTCGGTCCACTCAAAGTTGGCCTTCCACTTTGCCTCGTAGTCGAACAGTTCGTCGGCGTTCTTGTCGGAGTCAAAGACGGGGATGAAGCGGTCGCTGGCGTGCTCGCTCTCGGTGAACTTAAACTGGGCCCTGTCGGCGGTATCGCCGGCAACATCGGTAATCTCGACGCCCTCGGGGACCTCGACCTTAAACCAGATGAAATCGGTCCTCATATCCACGGCTGGCTTTTCCGCGCCACCGCCACCGCCACTGCCGGCAGCGCCGCCGCTTCCGCCGCAGCCCACCAGGGCAACTGCGGCAAAGAGGCTCATGCAGAGGGTGAGAATCGCAAAGGCCTTCTTTTTCATGGTCGTGTCCTCCTCGATCTGTAACCGCCCATGGATTACCTGCCTTTACTGTACGCGCGAGCGGCTCGTAAGGGTGGGCCATGTGTCCCATTCTGGGGGCTGGAATTGCGCCGACAAGTGGCAATATGTGCGGTCGTAAAAGAGGGGAGGGCTGATGCTGTCGGCCCTCCCCGGGGTTGGGCGCCCGGTGTTTTAAAGGGACGCGTGTACGCGGGCATTGCCCCAACAGGTTCCTTGTTTATAGATATGTCCCAGTTTGTGACGTCCGGAAGTCCCGAAAGGTGAGCCATGTGTCCCATGTTTGCGTTGGCATGGTCTATCGTGTGCCATAGAAATCCGCGATGGCCAGGTGCGCTGACGCTCGTGTGCTTATGGGCTAGACTTAGCACCATTATGTGATCGATACGGTCAGCAGGCGGTTGCCACACGACCGATGTATATGACTTGAAGGTGCATGCGTATGAGCCAAGAGATGATGGATAAAACCTGTCGCGGTTTTGCCGAGGCACTGGCTGCGCGCGAGCCCGTTCCCGGTGGCGGCAGCGCGAGCGCCTTTGTGGGCGCGCTGGGCGCCTCGCTGTGCGGGATGGTCGCCCGCTATGGCGCGGCGAATCCCGCGCTTGCCGATCGCGCGGATGATCTGACGCGCGCGTTTGCCCAGGCAGACGAGTTGGCACAGGAGCTTGTCGACTTGGTTGCCGAGGATGTCCGTGCCTACGGGCAGGTGTCTGCCGCATACGGTATTCCGCGCGATGACCCGGCTCGAACCGCTGCGATTCAAGATGCGCTGCACGTGGCCGCCATGCCGCCGTACCGCATCATGGATGCCTGCGGGCGTGCGCTGGCGCTACTCGAGGACATGGCCGATAAGGGCTCGCGTCAACTGCTGTCCGATGTGGCATGCGGCGCCGTCTTCTGCCGTGCCGCCATGCAGGGTGCGAGCCTGACGCTCTTTGCCAATACCACGTCCATGAAGGATCGCGCCCGCGCCGAGGAGCTCGAGGCGGCGTGCGATGAACTGCTCGATACATGGCTGCCGCGTGCCGATGCGCTGGCGCGTCGCGCCGCCGACGCTGCAAGGAAGAGGGGATAGCCATGGCTGATCTGCTAAAGGGTGCTCCCGTCGCCCGTGCGTTGACCGAGAAACTAGCCGCTCGCTGTGCCGCTCTGCGCGAACAGGGTGTCGTGCCGACGCTGGCTATTGTTCGTGTGGGCGAGCGCGAGGACGACCTGTCCTACGAGCGTGGCGCCCTCAAGCGCTGCGAAAAGGTGGGCATCGAGGCGCGTCGCGTTTTGTTGCCTGCCGATGTTTCGCAGGACGAGTTGTTGGCGGTGATAGGGGACATTAATGCCGGTCCGACTGTCCACGGCTGCCTGCTGTTCCGTCCGCTGCCTGCTGCGCTCGATGAGGACGCCGTTGCTGCCGCGCTCGATCCTGCCAAGGACGTCGACTCCATGACGCCGGCTTCGCTGCTTACGGCGCTTTCGGGTCGCGGCGAGGGCTTTGCCCCTTGCACGGCCGAAGCCGTGCTGGCGATTCTGGATCACTATGGCGTTGAGCTGGACGGTGCCAAGGTTGCCGTTGTCGGTCGCTCGCTGGTAATTGGCCGTCCTGTTGCCGCCATGCTTACGGCGCGCAATGCTACCGTGACGACGTGCCACACGCACACGCGCGACCTTGCTGCCGAGTGCCGTGCTGCCGATATTGTCGTTGCCGCGGTTGGACGCGCGCGTACGATTGGCGCGGATGCGGTCCGTGAGGGCCAGACGGTCATCGATGTGGGCATTAACTGGGATGAGGCCGCCGGCAAGTTGGTGGGCGACGTCGATTTTGATGCCGCGGAGCCGATTGTTGGCGCAATCACGCCCGTCCCGGGTGGCGTGGGCGCCGTGACGACGGCGATTCTCGCCAAGCACGTGATCGAGGCGGCCGAACGCGCGGTGAAATAGGCGTTTGGAGGACGTTTAGGGGGTTGGTTAGATACCCCGTGGTCAAAAAATGCCAAATATGAGTACTGTTGCCAAGATAGTCACATATGTCTTACGTCTTTTTGGCTTCCTAACGGTATCCATTATCGTTAGGAAGCCTATTTTATTGAACTTATGGGGAATAACGTTGTCTTGCTTTTGGGCAAATGGGGATTTTCGGCACTCGTTCCAGGGAAATTTGCTGCCACTAAATTGGTGACAGTACTCATATTTGGCATTTTTTGACCACAAGGGCTGCCGAGGCCGTGGTTTCGCCCTTTTTGCGCCGAAGCGATACACTGTTACCGTTTGATTTCTTCGCTCAAGGAGGATGCGCATGCCGTGCACAACGATTTTGGTTGGTAAGAACGCGAGCTATGACGGGTCGACGCTGGTCGCCCGCAACGAGGATTCGTCCAACGGGGTGTTTGAGCCCAAGCGTATGCGCGTGGTGCATCCCGACGAGCAGCCGCGCGTCTACACGAGTGTTCTGAGCCATCTGACGATTGAGCTGCCCGATAATCCCATGCGCTACACGAGCGTCCCCGACGTTATCCCCGGTCACGGCATCTGGGCCGAGGCCGGTTTCAACGAGCTCAATGTGGGCATGTCCGCAACCGAGACGCTCACCACCAACGAGCGCGTCCGCGGCGCCGATCCACTTGTGGACTACGTACCCGCCAAGGGTAACGAGGGCGAGGACGGCTATGTGCCTGCGCAGCCCGGCGGTCTGGGCGAGGAGGACATGGTGACCCTGGTGCTGCCGTACGCCAAGTCTGCCCGCGACGGTGTGCGCATTCTGGGCGACCTGCTCGAGCGTTACGGTACCTACGAGAACAACGGCATCGCCTTTAGTGACGTTGACGAGATCTGGTGGCTCGAGACCATCGGCGGCCACCACTGGATCGCCAAGCGCGTGCCCGACGACTCCTATGTGACCATGCCCAACCAGCTGGGTATCGACAGCTTTGACCTGGATGACGCCGAGGGCGCCCAGGCCGACCATATGTGCTCCGCCGACTTGCGCGCCTGGATGGCCGAGTGGCATCTGGACCTGACGCTGGGCGTCGAGGGCGACGGCCCGGCTGTGGTCTTTAACCCGCGCGAGGCCTTTGGCTCGCACAGCGACAGCGACCACGTCTACAACACGCCGCGCGCCTGGTACATGCAGCGCTGCCTCAACCCCAGCGACGTGTGGGATGGCCCCGACGCCGACTACACGCCCGAGAGCGACGATATCCCCTGGAGCCGCGTGCCCGAGCGCAAGGTGACCATCGAGGACATTAAGTACGTGCTTTCGAGCCACTACCAGGGCACGGAGTACGACTGCTACGGCAGTAAGGGCACGCCCGCCACGCGCGGCGCTTATCGCCCCATCGGCATCAACCGCAACAGCCAGCTCGCCGTGTTGCAGCTGCGTCCCTATGCGCAGTCGGCCTATCGCGCCGTGCAGTGGATGGCCTTTGGTTCCAACTCGTTTAACGCGCTGGTTCCGCTGTACGCCAACGTCGAGACCATGCCCGAGTACTATGCCGACACGCAGGCTCGCGTGACGTCCGAAAACTTCTACTGGGCCAACCGCTTGATCGGCGCGCTGGCTGACGTCCGTTTCCATGAGTGCGGCCGCGCTGTGGAGGACTATCAGGAGAAGGTCGGTGGCATGGGTCACAAGCAGATCCATGACGTCGACGCTGCCGTAGCCGCTCTGCCCGAGGCCGAGGTGCCTTCCGAGCTTGCACACGCCAACGAGGTCTTTGCCGAGCGTGTTCGCGTGGAGACCGATGCCCTGCTGGGCAAGGTGCTCTACACCACGAGCTGCGCCATGAAGAACTCTTTCGCGATGAACGACAACGTGAGGTAGGGATTTCCCGTCGATCGAATAGCGCTAAAACGCTTTGTCGCTTTCGCTCAATCTTGGGTACAAGAACGCCAATGCAGTTGTTTGTGATTGGAGACAACCATGGTTATGAAACTCGATCAGCTTGTTAACGGCGCCATTAACGTGGGCTTTGGCGCTGCCGCCGTTGCTGTCGAAGGCGGCAAGAAGGTCCTCGACGACCTTAACACCAAAGGCGAGCAGGTCCGCAAGGACACCGCCACCCCCGATATCGCCCGCAGTGTGTCCGACATGTTCGAGCAGGCCGGCGGCACCATCTCCGACCTGACCGAGCGCTTGGGCATGCAGGGCGAGACCGCGGCCCAGCGCGTGCTTGACGAGCTCATCCTTGCCCGGGTCCGCGTCATGACCGCCCCCGAGCGCACGGCCTTCCTGGCCCATGTGCGCGACATCGTCGATTCGGTCGAGGACAACGTGACCTCGGTGCCCGTCGAGTCCGTTGAGCCCGACGATGCGAAGGATACCGAAGAGGCTGAGTAGCAGCGCAGATGGCAGATTCCACCACCGATTACAACAATCTAGATCCCTTGGGTGACGAGGCGGCGGTTGTCGATGAGGTCGACGCCGTCGTCTCGGGCGCTCGCAAGAAGCCGCGCGCTGTCGATATGGTGCCCGAGGAGCCCGACGCGATGGCGCCGGACGAGGAATACCAGCTCACGCCGGCGGGTCGTCGCGAACGCATCGGGCAGATTGTTCGCCTGGTCAAAAAGTACCGCGTGTGGGATAACCTCACGCCGGTTCGTTTGCGCCGCCTGCTCGAGGAACTCGGCCCCATGTTCGTCAAGATGGGGCAGATTCTGGCCAACCGGTCCGAGATTCTGCCGCAACGCTTTTGCGATGAGCTGCGCCGTCTGCGTTCCGACGTGGAGCCGGTGCCGTACGAGGTAGTGCTCCGCTGCTTGGAAGAGGAATACGGCTTGCGCCTGGGGGAGATGTTCGATGCGATCGACCCCAATCCGCTTGGTAGCGCATCGCTCGCGCAGGTGCACCGCGCTCGTCTGGTGACGGGCGAGGACGTGGCCGTCAAGGTGCAGCGCCCCGGTGCGCAGCAGGTTATGGCGCAGGACATCGATATCATCCGCTCGGTGGTGCGTATCGTTTCCAAGTTCGTCAACACCGATCAATTCGTTGACCTGCACGGCGTGGTCGAGGAGCTGTGGACCTCGTTTCGCGAGGAGACCAACTTTTTGGCCGAGGCCAAAAACCTCAATGACTTTTACGAGTTCCATAAGAGCGTTCATGGCGTGACGTGCCCTAAATCCTATCTGGACCTGTGCACCGAACACGTGGTGGTTATGGACTACGTCGACGGCATTTCGATCGCCGATCCTGAACGCTTAGTGGCCGAGGGCTATGACTTGGAAAAGATCGGTGCCGCGATTGTCGAGGACTACTCGACGCAGGTGCTCGACGACGGCTTTTTCCATGCCGACCCGCATGCGGGAAACATCATCCTCAAGGACGGTATTGTCTACTTTATCGACTTGGGTATGGTCGGACGTATGTCGAGCCATGACCGCGGTATCGTCAAAGACATGATTTTCGCCGTGGCCGAGGGTGACGTGCCCAAGCTCAAGGATTCGCTCATGCGCTTTGCCGTGACGCGCGGCGATTCTGCCGAGCTTGACCATTCGGCCTTTTTGTCCGACTTGGACTTTATTGTTGCCGACTTTGCCGGGCTCGACCTTAAAGACCTGGATATCGGCGAGTTTTTGACTTCGCTGTTAAACCTCGCGCGCAAAAATGACGTTGAGCTGCCGAGCGTGGTCACGATGTTCGCCCGCGGCATGGTGACGCTCGAGGGCCTGCTGACCGAGTACATGCCCAACGTCAACATGATCCAGATCATCCAGACGCACATCAAAAACGAGAAGAGCACTTATGCGCGCGTGCGCGACATGGGGCGCGATCTTGGCGCGAGCAGCTATCGCGCGGCGAAGGGCTCGCTCGAGGCGGCCGAGTATCTGGGCCTGGCTTCGCGCATGCTCACGCGCGGTCAGCTTAAGGTGAACACGCAGATCATGAGCAGCGATAAGGCGCTGCGACAGCTAGGTGGGATTATCGACCGCATGTCGATGGCTATCGTTATCGCTGGCCTGTTTATCGGTTCGTCGGTGGTGTACTACGCGCGCATCGAGCCGGTTGTGTTCGGTATCCCAGTCATTGGCTTTATGGGCTACGTGAGCGCGCTGGTGCTGGCGCTTATGCTGGGCCGCAATATCTGGCTCAACAGCCACGGCGGCAAGCACTAGAGGCTGCGATCGTCACCGCATTTTCCTATCGCAAACAATAGCTTTTACCTTGGGCTTCGCCTGCGTGCGAGGCCCTTTTGCGTGATACCATTTTTACGGTAATAATAGATGGCCTAGATAGTGGTGCGGAGACGCACGAATGCGCGGTTTTCCTGCGCGTTTGGGAGAATCGGGGTGCAAGTCCCCGGCTGTACCAGTAACCGTAATTCCTCTTGGCTCGGGATGTTCGTGTCGCAGATCGGACGGCGCGCCTGAGCCGTTAAGGTTAAGTCGGATCGCCTCCCGTCTTGTATGCGGCTGCGGCGTGTGCCGCCGGTATGCATAGGGCTCTGGAGGGAAGGGGACCCCGATGGGGGAACTCGAGCGCAACATGCGCGATGACGTGGGGCAGCCTCAAGGCAACGCTCCAAGTACAGACAATGGGGGACAAATGGATATGTTTGAGGACGAGCGTGAGCGCGCCTCATTGCATCGCCGTGGCGCGATTGCACGCGGTGTAGCCAAGCGCGGCCTGGTGGCATTCCTGGCCTTCGCGATGGCCTTTGGCACCACGCCGGCTCAGCTGTGGGCCGAGGGTGCCGAGGGCATTGCCGAGGCTGTGGCTCAGGCTACGACGCCGAGTGAGGGCGCGGGGGCCGCGGACGGTACTGCCGACCAGGTCAAGGCCGAGGTTTCGGATTCCGGGAGCGCGCCTGCAGCTAGTGCCGCCACAACAGGGGCAGCAACTGGCGACGAAGGCTCGGCGACGGGGGAGAGCCCTGCCACGAGCGAGCAGTCTTCGACGGCATCCGCTGGCCAAGCAGGATCTGCCACCGCGGCTGTCGTCCAGACAGAGAACCCGACAGAAACCGGCGATGTCGCCAAGAAGCAAGTCGAGGTCTCGTTCTCGATTATCGGCACCGATGCCGACGGCAAGGCTCAGACCTGGGTGGCACCTACGCAGCTCAAGCTCGACGAGGGCGCGACGGCTGCGGATGCCTTCATTAAGCTGCAGCAGAAGACGGGCTTTAAAGCGGATTACGAACCGAACACGGCATACGGCTTCTACCTCAAAAGCATCACGTCCCCGACAGATGGCCGCACGCTTGCCTACGATCCGACGACTAATGCCTTCTGGCAGCTGTTCGTCGACGGCGCGTCTTCCTCGGTTGGCGCGAGCAGCGTTAAGCTCGCCCGGGGCAGAAGATTGAGTTTGCCTTTACGGCTGGTAGCGCGTCCCCTGTCGTTAAGGACCAGGTTGCCGCAAATGTGACCGTCATTGGTCGCGATGCCCAGGGCAAGACTCAGACTTGGGTCGATAACGCGCAGTATGTGGTGACGTCCGGTTCGAGCGCACTTGACCTTACGAAGGTCGCGCTTGAGGCGAATGACATCGACGCCGTTGCTGCTGGCTCCTTCATTCTGAGCCTTAAGTACAACGGTGTTGAGCTGGGTACGCCCCAAGATTATTCGACCTATTGGCAGCTGTTCATCAACGGCAAGTCGAGCGACTACACGGCAGACAATGTCACCATTCATGCTGGCGATACCGTTACGTGGTTCTACGGTGGCTGGGGCGACAAGTTGCCGTCCGATTCCGTCCATGCTTCCGTTCAGGTCCTTGGTAAGGACAAGGACGGCAAGCAGCAGGTTTGGGCTTCGACGGGCCAGACGAGTCTCAAGGCGGGCTCTACTGCCAAGGATCTCCTTGAGCAGACCGGTCTTACTCTCGATGCTGGCGAATCGTCTTGGGGCTGGTTCCTCAACGGCATTACTTCGCCGTTCGATAGTAAGTCCTATGGCTGGGATGCTGCGACTAATAGCTATTGGCGCTTCTATGTAAATGGCAAGTTCGCCGACGTTGGCGCCGGTGCCTATGAGCTCCAAGAGGGCGATGCCGTCACCTTTATGTATGGTGCTGACGCCGATGCCCTTCCTGGCCAGGTTCTTGGGTCTGTCGATGTTATCGGTCCCGATGTCAACGGCAACAATACTCGCTGGGGCTCGGCAAGCAATGTTTCCCTGCCCGAGGGCTCTACGGCTCAGAACCTTATTGAGACGGTCCTGAAGGCCAAGGGCGTTACGTACAACGGCTCCCAGAGTGGTGAGTACTGGTTCCTCAATTCCATCAACTCGCCGTTCGATCACAAGCCGTATGCCTGGGATGCTGCGACCAATAAATATTGGCACCTGTATATCAACGGAGAGCCCTCCTTACTCTGCGCCAATCAGATTACGCTCAAGAGCGGCGATAAGGTTACGCTTGCCTATACCACCGACGATTCGGCCATGCCCGATCCCGACAAGATTGTCGTGGACCCGAGCGCGACGACTCCTGATTGGGATGCCGAGTGGGCCGGCTACGGCAACAGTGGCAACGGTTCGACCGTAACGGATGCCAAGACGCCTGCGCAGGCCGCCGGTCTTAAGTGGGCCTTCGATTGGAAGGCCGAGTCTGGTCAGCAGTATGCCAACTGCAGCGAGCCTGTCATCGCTAACGGCTTTGTGTACATCGCGACCGAGAACGAGCTCATTAAGATCGATTCGTCCACGGGCAAAAAGGTTACCTCTGCGCCGCTTGCCTCCAGGGTGAGCTATACTTCTCGTCCGATCTATACCAATGGCCTTATCATCGTTCCGCTCAACGGCGGTGCGGTCCAGGCGATTACTGCAGACAAGCTGATCTGCAAGTGGCTGACGCCTGGTTTGACGGATTTGACGCAGAGCTCCTGCACCGTCGTTTCGGACGGCGAGTACGTCTATGTAGGCTCGGTCGATATTTCGTATGACGAGAATTACAACGCGACCTACGGCAACGGCTCCTTTGCACGCATTAAGATTGCCACGGGCGAAGTTTCTTGGCAGAACATCGACCCTACCGAGGGCTATTACTGGACTGGTGCGGCTTTGACGGATAAGTATGCCATCGTTCCTACGAGCGCGGGTACGCTTAAGTGCATTGATAAGACGACGGGCGATGTCGTTTCGACCATGGAGCTCGGCGCTGTCGCAAATGCCGATTGCATTGCCGATCCGTCCAATGGTTCGACCTTCTATCAGATGACGCACGACGGAAAGCTCCATGTGATTTCGCTTTCGGCGAAGGGTGTGCTGAGTGCACAGAAGACGGTTGATCTGGGCCTTACGAATAATCTGAGCGCCCCTGCGGTGTTTGGTGACAATCTGATTGTCGGCGGACAGACGGCTACGGGCTCTGCTCTGGTTCTCTATAACCTGAAGACGGGTAAGACCACGATGGTCGCTGCTGCCGACGGCAAGGCGCTGCCGGCTGGCCTCAACGGTATTGCTGCTACTCCGCTGGTGAGTGTTCAGGGCGGCAAGACCTATGTGTACTTCACCGTTAACAGCGCGGATAGCAAGGATTACGTCAACTACTCTGCTGGTGGTGGCGTGTATCGCTATACGCTCGGTGATGCAGAGGCGACGCAGATTTATGATGCGGCTGGCCATTACCAGTACTGTGACTCTCCGGTCATTGCCGATGCATCTGGCAGCCTGTACTACATCAATGATTCGGGCACGCTGTTCAAGCTCGGGGCCGTTGAGTCTTGGACGGTTGCCTTTAATTCCAACGGCGGGTCTGCTTGCGACACTAAGTTTGTTGCTACGGCCGACGGCAAGCTGGTCAAGCCGGCCGATCCGACGCGCGATGGCTACACTTTCGGCGGTTGGTTCACCGATGAGGCTTGCACGCGGGCGTATGACTTCAGTACGCCGGTGACGGCCGATCTGACGCTGTATGCCAAGTGGACCAAGAATGCTGTTAACCCTGGCGGCAATGGCGGTTCTGGCTCCAATGGCGGCAATGGTGGCGCTGGCAACGGTTCCGGTGCTGGCGCTGGCACGGGCACGGGTTCCGGCTCCGGCACGAAGGGCCAGCAGGCTGGCGGCGCTATCGCCCCGGGTCATAAGCCGACGACCAAGACGACGGTGTCGACCAAGACCGAGACCAAGGACAACAAGTCCGACAAGAAGTCCGATTCCAAGTCCGATACGGGTGCTGCTTCTACGACCACTGCTAAGAAGCCCTCTAGTGCTTCCGAGCAGGAGACTGGCGCCAACCCGCTCGCCATTGTTGGCGTTGCCGCCGGCGTCATCGGTCTCGCCATCGTCGGCGTGTTCGTGTTCACCAAACGTCGGTAGGTGAGGGCTGTGTCCAATAAATCCAAGGACGCTGACCCCAAGCAACCAAATTCCTCGTTCATTCAGTTCGACGATGCAAAGCAACAGGGCGCCGCTTCGGCGGCGTCCGCCCCTCGACGGAAGGCGCTTACTGGCGTCCTGACCGCCGCGTGCGTTGCGCTAATTGTCATATCGCTGGGCTTCGTCCATCCTTCCGAGAGCGGCGCCTGGTCCATTGACTGGATCGTTCAGACCGTGACGGGGGAGAGCGTCGTCGCGAAGGACGCCAAGGGGTCTGACTCGACCGTCGCTTCGGGTAAAGCTGGCTCCAAGGATTCCAAATCTTCGGATGGTGCGAACGACGAGTCTAAGGGTTCGGATAAATCTGACTCTAAGAAGGAGTCCGAGTCTTCGGACAAGGAATCAAACAAGGGCTCGGATAGCAAAAAGTCCGAAGACAAGGATGGCAAGAAGTCTGGAGAGAAGAACAGCAATAAAAAGACCGACGGCAATCAGTCGACTTCTCAGAACTCGACTTCTTCTGGCGGGGCCGGCTCTACGCCTGGCGCCTCCTCCTCATCCAGCGGGGCATCTTCTGCCCCCGATAACGGCAACGCCTCTACTGGCGACCAGGGCAGCTCGCAGCAGCCTAGCTACGTTACGGTGACGGTTTCGGTCACATCGAGCTCTGTGGGCAATCCTGTGTCCTCTGGTGGCACCTTTACCTTTAACGAAGGCGCTACCGTCTACGATGCCCTGTGCGCGCTGGGCCTTTCTGTCAACGCACATGGCTCGTCGTACGGTACGTATGTCTCCGCGATTGGTGGTTTGGCCGAGAAACAGTACGGCGGCACGAGCGGCTGGATGTACTCCGTCAACGGCACAACGCCCATGACGGCCTGCAGTAACTACGTTCTCTCCAATGGCGACAACGTTGTTTGGTATTACGTAACGGGCTAGAGGCCTCGACATAGCGCGCCAGACGGGCGGTTCGGACCAACATCCGGACCGCCCGTTTTTCATGCGAATGGGACTGGGTCGCCGGGTCTCTCTGCAAACAAAAAAACCGGTTGGAACGGGAATTCCAACCGGTTATACATTCAAGCAAATAGTGAATCGACTACGACCGTGCGCCCTCGAGGAAGAGGCGGCGGCTGAAGTAGTTGTACCAGGTGACGAGAAACGTTGCGATGGCCTTCATGGCCTGGTAGCCGATGCTCAAAAACGTGACGCCCACAAACATGTACAGGTCGTTGAGACCCAGACCAATCACCGACAGGATGGTGAAGATCGTGAACTCGCGCTTGCGGCTCATGCCCTCGCGGTGGTCGAACACGTACTTCATGCTGAGCCAGTAGTTGACCACGACGGACGTGATAAACGAAACCGTGGTGCTCATCAAAAAGTCGAGGTGGAACAGCTCGACGAGCGCAATGAGCATGCCCCAGTCGATGCCAAAGGAGATAAGACCCACGACGGCAAACTTGAGGAACTGCTTGGTATGAGGTTGTGCCAGCGCCTTGCGCACGTAATCACATCCAATGCGTTGATGAATCGAGCAGAGGATACTTTAGAGCTTTTACAAGGGAAACGTAAGGTCTTTGCCAAGAACTATATGAACTCGCCAAATTTTCAAGAGCTAATCCGCAAACGTTGAAAATTTGCCCGTAAACGAGCGACACCCACGGACAATACTGCGCTGAGTGCGCGTCGTCCGTGGGCGCCGTAATGCTACAGGGGTTTCGAGCTATTTTGTCTCGTCGCCCTCCAGGAAGATTTTTCGGGTCACAAAGTTGTAGACCATGACAAGCGCGGTGGCACAGATCTTGGCGATATTGGCCTCGAGTCCCAGGCCGGCGTTGAGCGCCAGCACGATGCCATCGTTGAGCACCAAACCGATCACGGACAGCACGACAAAGATGATGAACTCGCGGCGGCGGCTCATGCCTTCCTTGTGCGCAAACACGTATTTCATGCTTGCGAGGTAGTTAAAGATGAGTGAGATGATAAAGCCGCTGGTGTTGGCGATTAGGATGTTGAGGCCCAGACCGTAGTGGAGCAGATTCATAATGCCAAAGTCGATAACCGTGGCAATGACACCGACGACGCCAAATTTCATAATCTGCGCAAGGAGCTTTTGCATGGTACCTGCCTTAAGCTGGCGCCGAAGCGCCGCGGGGATGACAAACTTAGCAAGTTTAGCCAATCCCCGCGGGTGGTGCTAGGCGCGCTCCTCGATAGCACCGTTTCTATATGCATCGAGCAGCTGGCGCAGGTCCTGGATCTGGCTGCGAATCTTGGCGCCAGTATCGGTGTCGCTCACCATGCGGCGACGGTCTGCTTGGTCAAAACGGTTGGTCTCGCTCTCGATGTCCACGTTGCGCGTGAGTGCCTCGGCAACCGTCGTAAAGGCCCGGTGCGACTTGAGGCGGCAGCCGCGCGAGCTCGAGATGAGCGTATAGCCGGCGATGCCCGTCTTGGGATGGTAAGCGCGGCAGAAGCCGCCATCGATGACCAGTAGCTTGCCCTCGGCGCGGATGGGCTGCTCACCCTTGGTGGTTTTAACGGGCGTGTGGCCGTTGATGATGTGGCCGGTCGGCGAGCATGCCATGGCCGCGACGCCAAACTCGCGCATGATATCATCGCAGACCGAGGGCGACTTGGTAAGCGTAAAGTACGGGTCCATCGGCTCGACCCAGGTGCTCTTATCGGCGATATAGGCGCGCTCAAAGGTACGCACCAGGCGTCCGCTGGCGGGTGAATTGAAGCCAATCCACAGGTACCACATCCAGTCGAGGGCATCGCGGTCGCCCACGCGCCACGCGCGGCGGGCGATGTGGTCGCAAAAATCGAGATAATCGCGGCCAGCGTGCCAGGTGCCCAGGCAGTTCATGCTGCTGAAGGTGCCGTCTTCGTTGAGTGGAACGCAGCCGTGGAAGAGCAGGTTGCCGTTGGCGACCTTGTACATCGAGCCGTGGGTGTAGAGGAAATCGATATGGCGATGCAGGTGATCGGCGGTGACAAACTCGGACACGAGCTTGTCGATGATGTGCTGCTCCTGAGACGTGAGCGTGTAGGGGTCCGCCGGGTCGACGGTGGGGAAGTCGTTGGTCGTGAGCGGCCACACGCTGCCGTCGGCGAGCGTGACCGTGCCGGTGTCGTGGTCGATCTTGTCGAGTAACAGGCGGTCGGTCATATCGAACTCGGGGTGGCGCTGGATAATCTGGCCCTCGAGCTTAAAGAGCAGCACGTTGATGGCCTTGATCAGCGGGGTGATGGACTCACCGGCGGTGTAGGTGGCATCGGCAAAGGCGACAAGCTCACGCAGCGAGATGCCGTAGTCGTTCTCCAGGATCTCGTAGTTGTCGTAGCGTAGGTTGTTGCGCAACACCGTGGCGATGCAGGCGGGCTCACCGGCCGCAGCGCCCATCCACAGTAGGTCGTGGTTGCCCCACTGGATGTCGAGTGAATGGTAGGTGAGCAGACGGTCCATAATCTTGGCCGCGCCGCCGCCGCGGTCGAAGATGTCGCCCACCAGGTGCAGGTGGTCGACGGCCAGGCGCTTGATGAGCGAGGCGAGCGACTCGATAAAGTCGTCGGCGCTGGCGGTCTCCAGGATGGACTCCACGATGCGCTCGTGATAGCGCACGCGATAGTTGTTCTCGTCCGGGTGCGTGTGCAACAACTCGTCGATGATATAGGCGTAGTCGCGCGGGATGGCCTTACGCACCTTGGAGCGCGTGTAGCGGCTTGAAAGCGAGCGAGCGACCATGATGAGCTGGTCAAGCATCGTCTTGTACCAAGTTGGCGAGTCCTCGCGCTGGCTGCGGACCAGGTCGATCTTCTCGCGCGGGTAGTAGATGAGCGTGCACAGCTCGCCCTTTTCGTCAAAGGAGAGCGTGTCGCCAAAAATTTCGTCGACATGCTCGCGCACGACACCCGAGCAGTTGTTGAGGATGTGCATAAAGGCTTCGTACTCGCCGTGCACGTCGCTCATAAAATGCTCGGTGCCTTTGGGCAGGTTGAGAATGGCCGAGAGATTGATGATCTCGGTAAACGCGGATTGCTCGGTAGGAAATTGTCTCGACAGCAGACGCAGATACTTAAAGTCTTGCGGGTTGCGATCGAATGCGACCATGAAACACCTTCCGATATGGTTGGTAAAACTGATAAACAGCGTCAAACGTTTATCAGTATGCGCCGGCTTTGTTTCGATTTTGCGCCGGCGGCTGAATTGTCGGCTGAACGGTTTGGTAAATCGATTTAGTTGAGGTTGATGTGTCGGTTGGGTGGAGATGAAGGGGGTGATTTTGCCCATATGGGCCCATAGCGGGGATGGGGATGTTCATGATAAAGATATTCAATGCAAATGGTTCGAATTGGTAAATAGTGGACGTTTGTATCGTATTTAGGCTTGCTGTGCGATAATTTGCGCAGCAATACTTAAGGAGCCTCATATGAGTGATTTTGTCCTGACCTGTGAATCCGCCGCCGACCGAACCCGTGAGTTCTTTGCGTCGCGCAATATCCCTGTCGTGTGTTTTCATTACGAGATCGACGATGTTGTCTATACGGACGATCTGTATCAGTCGATTACGCCGGACGAGTTTTTTGCTCAGATTGCCGCGGGCGCCATGCCCAAGACGTCTCAGGTGAGCGTGGGTGAGTACGAGGAGTTTTGGGAGCCGTTTGTTGCCGAGGGTAAAGACGTGCTGCACCTGGCGTTGTCGTCGGGTATTTCGGGCACGTATGGATCGGCCTGCGTTGCGGCACAGATGCTCGCGGATCGCTATCCTCAGGGCGGCAAGGTGCGCGTCATCGATTCGCTGGCGGCGTCTTCGGGCTTTGGCCTATTGCTGGAATATGCCGCCGACGTGCGCGATAGCGGCGCTTCGCTCGACGAGACGGCCGCTTGGATTGAGGAGCATAAACTCAACCTTCACCACTGGTTCTTCTCGACCGATCTGTCGAGCTACCTGCGCGGCGGTCGCATTTCAGCCGCGAGCGCGATCATCGGCACGGCGCTTAAGATTTGCCCGCTTATGACGGTCGATTGCGAAGGTGGGCTGTCGCCACGTGAGAAGATTCGCACCAAAAAGCGCGCGATTTCCGAGATGGCTAAGACCATGATGGCACACGTGCAGGACGGTGCGGATTATTCGGGTAAGTGCGTCTTGTCCCATTCGGCGTGCCGTGAGGATGCCGAGGCCGTTGCGGCGCTGATTGAGGAACAAGTTCCGCAGCTCAAAGGCAAGATTGAGATCAACAATATCGGTGCTCTGATCGGTTCGCACACCGGACCTGGTACGGTGGCGCTCTTCTTTATGGGCGATAAGCGCGTGGATTAGCGTTTGTGAGCTGGCTGACGGTTTTAACGGCTGCTTTTGTTCCTCCTGACATTTGATAACAGAAAAAGGCCCGTCCCGTTGTTTGCGGGGCGGGCCTTGCTGTTGCGGTTAGCGTTTCTTTCCGCGGAAGAAGAAGCCGTGCAGCGAGGGCTTGAGTCCACGGTTGGCGCGACGCTCCTCGATATGATCGTGGATCGAAGCGACGCGCTCGATGACTTCGTCGGGGATCGGCACGTCGGGATTCATGTTCTCGACCTGGCTGACCTCGGCGGCGGCGACCTGGTCGATAATGGGCACATCGTCGTGCGAGATGACGGGCGTGGCGTCTTCCTTCATCTTGCGGTAGCGCTGCATCATGTCGGTCTGCAGCTGTTGGGCCGAAGGCGGCGTCCAAATGATGGCGTTGGCACCGGCGGCGATGGTCTCGCGGATGCTCTCGGGCGTCTTGCCGCCCGGTGCGATGAGCGGCAGGTTGGGATAGTGCTCGCGCAGCTCGCGCAGGACCTGGGGCGTGTTCTTGCCGGCGGCGATGTTGAGGATCTTGGCTCCGGCGCGCACTTTGGCATGCGCATCATCGTCGCAACGTACGACCGTGGCGATGACGGGGATGTCGGCGATGTTGGTGATGTGCTCGACCATCTCGGCAGTGGCGGGGGAGTTGACCACGCAGCCCGCCGCGCCCTGCATCTCGGAGACGGCTGCCATCTGTACGGAGCGCTTACCGGTCGTAGTTCCGCCGCCCACGCCTACAAAGACCGGGCACTCGGCGACGGTCAACAGCGCCTGCGTAATGGCCGGCTGAGGCGTGAAGGGGTAAACGGCAAAGACGGCATCGGCGTTGGAGTTGCGGATGACCGCCACGTCGGTGGTGTAGATAAGCGACTTGATACGACGACCGAAGAGCGTAAAGCCGCTGGCCTCCTCAATCTCATCGGGCATGCGGAGGGCCGCCTTGCGCAGACGCCCGTCGATGGGCAGCGGCTCCATGGGAAGCAGTCCGTTGGGGGTCACGGCTACCTGGGGCTCGGTGAACTCGTCTGCGAGCTCGACCTCGGAAAAATCGACCGAGGCGACGATGTCCTCGTGAACCTCGGCGGGAACATCGATGGGGGCTTGGTTGTCTGGCGCGGCAGGCATATCGAAGGAGCTGGTGCCGACAAAGGCGTCGACGCGCTCGTTTAGGTCGTTGAGGGTATCCATGGATCCTCGATTCTATGCGATGGTGGCCGGCAAGGTGCCGGCAGCGTTGTGCTTGCTAAATCGTTTGACGAGTTGATTTTTCCCCGCCGCGCCATCCGTTAGACCGAAGGGCCGGCGAACGTGAAGGAGCTGTGGTGGCGGGTATTGAGGTGCTATCTTGAATGTCCCGTTTAAAAGAGAGGTGACGCGGAATGGAATTCACAGCAATGTTGGGCTCGATTGGCCTGTGTGTGGGCGCAATCGTTGCCGCCGCGGTCATCTACTTGGTGGTCACGGCCATTAAGGGCAAAAGAGCCGAGCGCAAGGAACGCGAGGCACTTAAGCAGCACCATGACCAGCAGGACAAGCGCGCACGGAGATAGCTTGTTGAGTTTTGAATCCGTGCGCTAGCTGCGTTTTCGGATCAGGGCGATATAGAAGCCCTCAAAGTCGCGGCTGGGCGGAATGGTCAGCGTGCCGGGCATACCGTTGGCGACGGACGAGACGTGGCCGGCGGCGATGGCCACGGTGAGGGCGTTGCTCTCGACGCGCGGCTCTTCGCCAGCTTCCTGAGCACGGCGCGTTTCGCTTTCGCTCGGCGTGCCATCGAGGGGGATAAGCTCGCAGTCCATGTGCTTGTCGAGGGCCTCTTGCAGGGCGTCCTCGTTTTCCTGCGGCAAGATCGAACAAGTCGAATAGACGAGCGTGCCGCCCGGTTTGAGGGCTCCCATGGCGCGGTCCAGAAGCGCGCGCTGCGAGCGGGCGCACTTGCCGAGCAACTGCTCGGTGAGGCCGCGCAGACTCTTCTCGTTGCCGCTGATGACGGTGCCCGTGCCGGTGCAGGGGGCGTCGAGCAGGATACGGTCAAAGCGGAAGAACTCGTCGAGCTCGCGTGCGTCGATGCGCATGACGGGCACGTATTTTGCGCCTTGGCGGTGGAGGTTGGCTTCGAGCTTTTCGGCGCGGGGAATGCTCATCTCGCAGGCCGTGAGGTGTGCCTGGCCCTGGGTGAGGGCGGCGATCTGCGTCGTCTTGCCACCGGGGGCCGCGCACATGTCCAAGATGTCCTCGCCTGCCTGGGCGCCCAGGACCAACGGCGGCATCATGGATGACAGGCTCTGCAGATAGATCTTGCCGTCGCGGTAGATGTCGAGGTCCCATAGATCGGAAACCTGGGCCTCGGGCAGGATGAAGGCATCCTGGTACCATGCGACGGCGCGGTGCGCGATACCGGCCTCGTCGAGTGCGGCGGCGATGTCTTCGGCGGTCGCCTTGAGGGTGTTGGCGCGCAGTGTGACTGGGCGTGTCGCCGCGGCGCCAAAGCCTTCGATCATGAGCTGAGCATCGGCGGGTGCATAGGCGCCGGCGACCGTGTCGACCATAAAGCGCGGCAGGTCGGCGGCGCAGGGAAGGGCGGCAAGCTGGTCGGAAAGCTCGGTAGCGGCAAACTGCCTGAGCTTGAGCTCGGGCTTAACCTGCTTTTTCTGCTTACGACGACGCGGCTTGGACATCCGTCTTTCCTTCCCATTCCATTAAAAGTAGTCAATTTGGGACGGGGCTATTTTAGCTACCCGTCCGTATCGGCAGGCGTTGCAGTTAAATTTGGGACGGGGTAGCTAAAATAGCCCCGTCCCAAATTGACTACTCTGCCTTGGCGTTGGCCTAGTACTGGCTCTCGTGCTTGCTGAAGAAGTCGAAGCGCGGGGGCAGCGGCTTTACGCGGTGCTCGCCGGGCTTCTCGCCCAGGCTCTCCACAAACTCGTCCGTGGAGGCAAAGATGTTATCCCAGCTAAAGAAGGCGACCGGATAGACGTCGAAGTACTCGCAGATGAGCTCGCAGCCGGTCGGCACAATACCGTGCATGAGCACGGTCGCCACGCGCAGCTCGGTAAAGGCGTCGACCAGGGCCTGCGTCATGGCGGTGTTTGCCGGCTCGCCCTCGAGCTTGTTGGCGGCCTTGGAGGCGTCGCTCCAGCGCTTGTTGGCGGCGCGCAGGTAGTCGTCGCACACGGCGAGCGCGCGGTGCGTCTCGAACTTGTACATGGCCTGCTCAAAGGCGAGAGCTGCCTGCTGGGCAGCCTCGACCACGGTGTCGGAGGCGGCACCGGCGGGGATGCAGCCATTGCGATAGGGGCTCTCGTCGCCCTCCTTGACGGCGACGCCGTAGAAGCAGCTGCGGGCCAGGCGGTTGAAGACGCCGGTCAAAAGGGCGCTCTCCTTAAGGGCTGGATCGATGACGCGCTTGTCGTCGCAGGCGCGCACCTCGTTGCCGTCCTTGTCCTTGCCGGTCACGCGGGTGTCGTATGCCTTGGGGCTAAAGCTCACCGGCTTCTCGGACAGGCCGAGCGACAGCCAATGCGCGCGCATCTGCTCGCAGGTGTAGTGGTTGAGCAGGTCGTCTGCCGGCGGGGGAGGCGTCTGCGAGGACGAGCTTGCCTTTTTGCCCATGTAGAGCAGGTGGTAGCAGGCGCTGACGGTGCTCTGCGTAAGGTCCCAACCCAGGGCCTCCCACATGGCGGTCTGCGCGATGCAGTAGAAGTAGATGTTGTCCTGGCCGATGAACTGGTAGATCTGAGCGTCGTCAGAGCACCACCAGTCGCGCCAGTCGAGTGAGCTGTGCTGGTAGGTGGGCGCGGGGACCTGCGTGGAATCGGCGGCGGGCTCGCCCATGAGGGCGGCATCCTGGGCGGCGACGCCCTCGGTCACGCCGGCGGCCTTGGCATCGCGTGCGAGCACGGTGCGGGTGTAGCTGATGGGCGCCCACAGGCTCTCGGGCCAGCACCAGCAGGTGACGTCGTTCACGCCGTCGACCTCGGGCACCGGAACGCCCCAGTCGATGTTGCCGGTGATGCGGAAGGGCACGAGCGCCTTGCCGCTGCGGAAGCGCACACCGCCGTTGGCGAGCACTGCGTGGGCGTCGTCGCGCTCCTTCCAGCTGGGGAAGGTGACGGTAAAGCTGCTCTTGTTGCCCTCGGGCTCCAGCACGGTGTGCTCGGGGAGCTGGTCCTCGACGGCGTCGAAGGCTTCGCGGAACTTGTTCTGAATGTAGAGCTGAGCCGGCAGCAGCCACTCCTCCATGGTCTTGGAGACTACGGAGCGAACCTGCGGGTTCTGGGCAAGCTTGGCGGTGTAGGTCTTCATAAAGTCGAGGTAGGCGGGCAGGTCGAAGTAGAGGTTGTCGACCGGGCGCAGCTCGGGCACCTCGCCGGTGAGCTGGCTCTTGGGCGCGATGAGCTCTTCGGGCTCAAACTGGTGACCCAGGTCGCACTCGTCGGCATAGGCCTTCTCGGACTTGCAACCTTGGATGGGGCAGCGGCCGATGACCTGGCGACCGTTGAGGAACGTGCCGGCCTTGGCGTCGTAGAACTGCAGGGTAGAGCGCTTGGAGATGGTGCCCTGCTCGTGCAGGCGCTCGATAATCTCGGCGGTCACCTCGTTGTGGATCTGGGCCGCCGGCTCAAGGCCCGAGCCGCCGTAGATGTCGCAGCTGATGTTGTAGTTGTTGAGGGTCGCTGCTTGGCGGGAGTGGTTGGACTCGACGTACTCGCTAATGGACTTGTCGTAGCCTTCGTTCTCCTTGAGCTTGCGGTAGCTCTCCATGATGGGCGAGCCGTAGCAGTCGGTGCCCGAGGTGAAGATAACGTTCTCGCGGCCCAGACGGTCGCGCAGGAAGCGGGCGAAGAAGTCGGCCGGGACAAAGACGCCGCCAACGTGGCCAAAGTGAAGGCCCTTGTTGCCGTAGGGCTCGCCGGCGGTAACGATGGCGCGGCGAGGCCAGCTGGGACGGTCGTTCATGGAGTATCTAGATGCCATGGGACTCCTTCGCATATGGTGAGGGCGCAGCCGGGCGCAAGGCCTGGCGACGCGGTGGTCAATTCGTGCATATCGTTCGACATTATCGCACATGCGGGCGGGTACGTGGCAGGGGCGCTATCCTAAGATGCTATGAATGAGATTTCCAACATACATGCGTTTGAGGACGAGGATTATCTGCACGCCTGCTTTGTGTGGGGGATGGCCGTGCTCGGCGCATTTGCCGTGTGCCTGGTGCCGGTGTTCATGCTGCTGGGTGGACCCGCGGACCTGGATGCGGCTGACGCGGGTGGCTTGACGGCGGTCATGGGCTGGACAGTCGGCTTGGCTGCGGTTTCGATGGCGTCGTTTGCCGTACACGAGCTGGTGCATGCGGTGTTCTTTAAGCTGTTTGCGCCTGCCGGTGCGCGCGTGACCTTTGGGGCGAACCTCGAGACATGCATGATTTACGCCTGCGCCGAGGGCGTGGTGTATTCGCGCCGGCGGTACGTGGCAGTTTGCCTGGCGCCGACGGTTGTTGTGACGGCGGCGTTTGCCCTAGGGTTTGCGCTCTCGGGCTATCCGCTGCTGTGCTACTTGGCGGCTGGTCTGCACTTGTCGGGCTGTGTGGGCGACTGGTATTACGTGCGGACCATTCTGCGCGACCGCCGCATTGTCGCCTGCGAGGACACGTCCTTTGGCGTGCGCTTTTTCGCAAGGTAGTCTTTTTGGGATGATTTTTCTGGGACGGGGATTAAAAAATCATTAGGTACGCAATAATTTTTTAATCCCCGTCCCAGAAAAATCATTGTGGGAGAGGAGATGTTGATGAAGCCGCTGCTGCTGCATGCGTGCTGTGCGCCGTGCTCGCTTGAGCCGGTCCGTCTGCTGCGCGAGGAGGAGTTTGAACCCACGATTTGTTGGACCAACCCCAATATTCAGCCGCGCGATGAATGGCAGCGCCGCCTGGACGAGCTGCGCCGGTGGTGTGCCGACGGCGGCATCGAGCTTATCGAGGCAGGGGAGGACCGCGAGCGCTGGGAGACCGGCGTGGCGCCGCTGGGCGCCGATCGGCCCCGTCGCTGTCGCGCGTGCTATGCCCTGCGTCTGGCCGAGACATGCCGTGTGGCCCAGGAGCACGGGTTTGAATATGTGGGCACGACGCTCGCCGTTTCGCCGTATCAGCTGTTCGAAACCTGCAATGATGTGTTGGAGCGTCTGGCTGCCGCCCGCGGGCTTACACCGGTGATTCGCGATTTTCGCCCGTATTATCCCGAGGCCACGCGTCGTTCGCGCGAGCTGGGCATGTATCGACAGAATTATTGCGGTTGCCGCTTCTCGGCTGTCGAGGCGGCCATGGACCGCGCCCGCATCCGCGACGAGCGCAAAGCGTCCAAAAAGTAGTTCTTTTGGGATGTCAGCCTGCTAGGATGTAGAGCGGACTTTAACTATATAAGGAGTATCCGACGTGTCTATGCGTACCGATGATTTTGACTACAACCTTCCCGAGGAACTGATTGCCCAGGCTCCTGCCGAGCCGCGCGACTCCTGCCGTCTGCTGGTGGTGGATCGCAAGGGCTCCCAGGCGGGAACGCCGCTGGAGCACGGCGGCACCGTTGAGCACCGCATCTTCCGCGACATCATCGACTATATCGAGCCGGGCGATGTGCTCGTCATCAACAAGACGCGCGTGATGCCGGCCCGCCTGATCGGTCGCAAAGCCGGCTCGGGTGGCGTGGTCGAGACGCTGCTGCTCAAGCGCCGCGAGGATGTTGACCCGCTGGGCCATGTTTGGGAGTGTCTGGTCAAGCCGGGCAAGCGTCTGAAGCCCGGTGCTCAGATTGAGTATCGCGCCGGTGGCGCCCATGCGCCCGAGGGCGCGCCCGTGGTGCTGACGGCCGAGGTCGTCGACTTTGTCACCGACAGCCGTGGCGGCCGCCTGGTGCGCTTTGAGCCGGCCGGTTGCAATGCTGCCGGCGAGCCGCGCACGCTCGACGAGGCCATCCATGCTGCCGGCCACGTGCCGCTGCCGCCCTACATTACCGATTACGAGGGCGATCCCGAGAAGTACCAGACCGTCTACGCCATGAAGGAGGAGCACTCGGCTGCTGCTCCTACGGCGGGTCTGCACTTTACCCCCGAGCTTATGGCCGCTATCGAGGCCAAGGGCGCGAAGTTTGCCGCCGTCGAGCTCGAGGTGGGCATCGATACTTTCCGCCTGGTGGAGGAGGACGACCCTACGCAGCATGTGATGCACACCGAGCGCTACCACGTGTCGCAGGGAGTTGTCGACGCCGTGCATAAGGCGAAGGCCGAGGGCCATCGTGTGATCGCTGTCGGTACCACGGCGGTGCGCTCGCTCGAGAGCGCGTTTGACGCCGATGCGCCGGTGTCCGATCCGGCCGTGACGGCGCGCTATTTTGAGGGGCGTGAGGACGGGGCCGATACGCTCGGCCGCGGTGACATCGTGGTGCGCGAGAACGCTACGACGCAGCTCTACCTCATGCCTGGCTCGACCTATCACGTGGTCGACGCGCTGATCACGAACTTCCACGTGCCGCGCTCTACGCTCATGATGCTCGTGAGCGCGCTTGCCTCCCGCGACCAGATCATGGATGCCTACGCTGCCGCCATCGAGGAGCGCTACCGCTTCTTCAGCTTTGGCGACGCGATGCTCATTTGTTAGTTACGCGGTTCTACGAACCGCGTAACGGCTCGACGCTGCAAACGCCCCTAAGCGGCAATCTGACGTTCAA